>NZ_RZSF01000095.1:0-20246 GCF_004023325.1 Mesorhizobium sp. M1A.F.Ca.ET.072.01.1.1
GTGCATGTGCGCAACGTGCCGCTGGCGCCCAATGTCGACCTCAAGGTCATCGCGCGCGGCACGCCCGGCTTCTCCGGCGCCGACCTGATGAACCTGGTCAACGAATCCGCGCTGATGGCGGCGCGTCGCAACAAGCGGCTCGTCACCATGGCCGAGTTCGAGGACGCCAAGGACAAGATCATGATGGGCGCCGAGCGCCGCTCGTCGGCGATGACGCAGGCCGAGAAGGAGCTGACCGCCTATCACGAGGCAGGCCACGCCATCCTGGCGCTCAACGTGCCGACGGCCGATCCGCTGCATAAGGCGACCATCATTCCGCGCGGCCGCGCGCTCGGCATGGTCATGCAGCTGCCGGAAGGCGACCGCTATTCGATGAGCTACAAATACATGATCTCGAGGCTGGCGATCATGATGGGCGGCCGCGTCGCCGAGGAGTTCAAGTTCGGCAAGGAGAACATCACCTCCGGCGCCTCCTCCGACATCGAGCAGGCGACCAAGCTGGCGCGCGCCATGGTCACGCGCTGGGGCTTCTCCGACAAGCTCGGCCATGTCGCCTATGGCGACAACCAGGAAGAGGTCTTCCTCGGCCATTCGGTGGCGCGCCAGCAGAACATCTCGGAAGAGACCGCGCAGATCATCGACGCCGAGGTGCGCCGGCTGATCGACGATGCCTATTCCACCGCCAAGACCGTGCTGACCAAGAAGAAGAAGGACTGGATCGCGCTGGCCGAAGGGCTGCTCGAATACGAGACCCTGACCGGGGAGGAGATCAAGCAGCTTATCGCCGGCCACAAGCCAGCCCGCGACCTTGGCGACGACACGCCGCCGAGCCGCGGCTCGGCTGTGCCGAAAGCCGGCACAGGCGGCCGTCGCAAGAAGGGCCCCGAGCCCGAAGGCGGCATGGAGCCGCAGCCGCAGGGCTAAGGCTCGATCGAAAACGAAACATAAAAAACGACGCCGCGGCTCAGACCGCGGCGTTTTTGTTTGGGAGGTCACAGACGATTGGCGAGTCGCTCGCGGACCGCACCTGCAAGATCGGCGTCCGGCGCAAGCGCCAATCTTCCTTCTGGCTCATCACGCTTCTGGCCTCGCATGGCACCCCAAACCTCCCGCGCAAAACGCACGAAACTGTTCGCGATGTCTTCGCTCACCTGTTCGCGATGTCCTCAGTCCATACAGGGGAAGATTGGTAGCTTCGCCGGCGGGGGTCTTTTGCGGCGCCGATATGCCTCTTTAAGCGCGTCCAACGAAAAAGCCCGCGCATCTCGCGATGCTCGGGCCTTTGTCTTGGAGGTAAGCGCTGAGCGATCAGCTCTTCAGCTTGGCGTTGCAGAGGCTGTAGAAGCCGCCGCCCTTCTGGATCCACCGCAGGCCGTTCAGCGTGTTGGCGTCCTTGTTGGCATAGTACTGCTCGAGGCAAGTGTGCATGCGGGCCTTGGCCGGCGTCTCGTTGGCGAATTTCGGCGAGATGGCGGTCGGGAAGGTCACGCCCTTCGGCGCAGCGACGCTGGGCTTTGCCGGTTCCTTGGTGAAAGTCGCCTCGGTCGGAGCCGGCACGGTGTCGTCGTCGTCGCCGGCGCCGCATTCGGCCTTGCGGAAGTCGTTCCACTTCATGCCGTTGAGCTTGTTGGCGGTCTTGGCAGCCTGGTACTTGCTGCTGCATTCGGCCATGGTCAGACCCTTGGCCGAACCACCGTCAGCGGCAGCGGTGGAAGTCTTGCTAGCGGCAGGTTTGGCGGCCGCCGCGGCAGTGGCGCCGGGGCCGCATTCAGCCTTGCGGAAATCATTCCACTTCATGCCGTTCAGCGTGCCGGCCGCCTTCGCGGCCTGATACTTGGTGCTGCATTCCTTTGCGGTCAGGCCCTTGGCTGTGTCGTCCGAGGCAGCTGCCGACTTTGCCTTCTTGGTGTCAGAAGCCTTGGTCTCGGTCGCAGACTTGGTCTCGGTCGCCGCCTTGGTGTCGGTGGCGGCGGAAGCGTCGCTGCCGCACTGGGCCTTGCGGAACTGGTTCCAGGTCTGGCCGTTGAGCGTTCCGGCGTCCTTGGCTGCGTTGTACTTGGTGCTGCACTCGGCCATGGTCAGGGCGTTGGCCGGCGCCGCCAGGAACAGGGTTGCGACGGCGATGCCCGTCAATGTTGCAAGTCTATGAATAAGCATGGCGTTTTTCTCCCTTGCTGCGCCAAATGGTCTCTATACCAAATCAATAGCTCTCAACTTCGGGCTGCGCCAGATGCTTCCCGCGCGGATGCCCTCACAAAGTGTGTTCCTGCCGACAGGGTGCTAAATTGCTGGCGCTCGGTTCGAGCAAATAAGGTTTTTCCAACCATGTCGGGCGGAAAAGCTATTCGGGCTATTATATTCCCGTTACAACGAGAGGTCGTGGCAGGCCGCCGAATCACTTGACCCGTCCGCGACAATGATTTTCTAAGGAATGGTAATATATAATCACGAAACGTGATGATCGGATGCGGCCCAATTGTGGCAATACGGACGGCTGAAACCGACGGGGACTTTGGCAGGTATGGCAGGGCAGTATTTCGGCACCGACGGCATTCGCGGACGCGCCAACAAGTTTCCCATGACGGCCGAGGTGGCCATGCGGGTGGGTATGGCCGCCGGCCTTTCTTTCCAGCGGGGCAACCATCGGCACCGCGTCGTGCTCGGCAAGGACACGCGGCTTTCCGGCTACATGATCGAGAACGCGATGGTGTCAGGCCTGTGCGCCGCCGGCATGGACGTGTTCCTGCTCGGGCCGATTCCGACACCGGCGGTCGCCATGCTGGTGCGCTCGCTGCGCGCCGACATCGGGGTGATGATCTCGGCCTCGCATAACCCTTACTACGACAACGGCATCAAGCTGTTCGGCCCCGACGGCTATAAGCTCTCCGACGAGATCGAGGAGCGCATCGAAGGCATGCTCGACAAGGACATCGAGTTGTCGCTTGCCGATTCCGACGGGCTGGGGCGCGCCAAGCGCGTCGACGGCGTCCACGACCGCTATATCGAATTCGCCAAGCGCACGCTGCCGCGCTCGATGTCGCTTTCCGGGCTTCGGATCGTCGTCGATTGCGCGAACGGCGCCTCCTACAAGGTGGCGCCGGAGGCGCTGTGGGAGCTCGGCGCCGAGGTGGTCGCCATCAATGTCGAGCCGAACGGCTTCAACATCAACAAGGAGTGCGGCTCGACCCATCCGGCCGGCCTGCAGAAGAAGGTGCACGAGGTGCGCGCCGATATCGGCATCGCGCTCGACGGCGACGCCGACCGTGTGGTCATCGTCGACGAGAACGGCGCCATCGTCGACGGCGACCAGATCATGGCGCTGATCGCCGAGTCCTGGCACCAGAGCGGGCGGCTGGCCGGCGGCGGCGTCGTCTCGACGGTGATGTCCAATCTCGGTCTCGAGCGTTTCCTTGGCGACATGAAGCTGCAGCTGCACCGCACCAAGGTCGGCGACCGCTATGTCGTCGAGCACATGCGCGCGCACGGCCTCAATGTCGGCGGGGAGCAGTCCGGCCATATCGTGCTGTCCGATTTCTCGACCACCGGCGACGGCCTGGTTTCGGCGCTGCAGGTGCTGGCCTGCATCAAGCGGCAGAACCGGCCGGTCAGCGAGCTGTCGAAAAAGTTCGAGCCGGTGCCTCAGCTCCTGAAGAACGTCCGCATCTCCGGCGGCAAGCCGCTGGAGGAGGCGCCGGTCAAGGCAGCCATCGAGGAAGGGCGCAACCGCCTGGGCAAGGCCGGCCGCCTCGTTATCCGACCGTCCGGCACCGAGCCGCTCATCCGCGTCATGGCCGAAGGCGACGATCCGCAGCTGGTCGAGGCCGTCGTCAACGAGATCGTCGGCATCATCTCGGATACCCGCAGCGCCGCCTGATCGCCGCCGCAAAGCGGACGATCGCATCTGCAAGCCCGCCGTCAGGCGGGCTTTTTCGCGCGCGCACAACACCCCCGGACAACGGGAATACCCTCTAAAATTGTAGGGATTCGTGGTTAATCGGTACGGTTAAACGGCTTTTAACCTTTGCAATTCATTATCCACGCCGAGGTTCATCTTCGGGCGATGTCGTCCCGAGGCTTCTTAGGGGTGACAGCATGTTCGATACCGCAAGAATGGCACTGTTTGCCGCGCTGTTGGCGGGAGTGGCCGGACCGGCCCTCGCCGCCGACCTGGGGGAACCACCGCCGGTGGAGGAAGCTCCGCCGCCGGTGGTCGAGGCTCAGCCGATCGACGTTGGCGGCTGGTATATTCGCGGCGACATCGACTACCACAAGTCGACCTTGCGCGGCATCGACTACATTACATACGGGCCACCGCCCGGCACTAACGATTTCGATTTCGGCAAGCTGAAGGGCGGTTTCTCGCTCGGCGGCGGCGTCGGCTACAAGATCAACGATTACTTCCGAACCGATCTGACGGCCGACTATTGGTTCAAGTCGGACTTCAACGGCCAGACCTCGGACCTCGTAACGACATCCACCGAGGTGTCGAGGATGAGCGCGTTGCTGCTGTTGGCCAATGCCTATGTCGACATCGGCACCTATCACGGCATCACGCCTTACGTCGGCGCCGGCATCGGCGGCGCGCACGTCAAGTGGGACACGGTCCACGATCCGAATACCACCGAAACCAACCCGGGTTCGTCTAACTGGCGCTTCGCCTATGCGCTCATGGCCGGCGCTTCCTACTGCCTGACCGACAGGGTGATCCTCGACGCAGGCTACCGCTTCACTCACATCCAGGGCGGGCGCATGTTCGAGTTCGATTCGACGAGTTCCGGGCCGGGGTTCGACCACGGCATCAACACGCATGAGGTGCGCGGCGGTCTGCGCTACCAATTCGGCGGCAACAATGGGTGCACTACACCGGTGGCCTACCAGCCGGAGCCGGAGCCGATCTACACCAAGTAGTCGCTTCGAAGATCCTGGATTTTACCGATCGCCCGGCGTCAGCCGGGCGATTTTCTTTTGTGGGTGGCCGGTAAAACAGCATCGAAATCAATTCGGTAACCCCCTGTTATCCTTAACCGGCACTTAACCACTATGGTTAACAATGCTCCTGAAACGGCAGCTGTGCTCGCGTTCGCGACTGGTGCCAATCTCAGGAGCCGGGGACCATGACATCAAAATCGCGTATCGCACTGGCGCTCGCCGCAATCGTGCTGATGCCGGCGACACAGGCGGTGTCGGCCGACTACGATCCGCCGATCTATGTCGACCAGGCGCCGGACTATCAGCCGGTCGAGGTAGGCTCCGGCTGGTACCTCCGCGGCGACGTCTCCTATCTGGTGGAGAAGAGCTTCAGGAATGAGGATTTCGCCTCCCCGCCGGGGAGCTTCAGCGACAAAGAAGACCCGATCTTTGCGAGTATAGGCTTCGGCTACCATTTCACAGATTACCTGCGTGCTGATTTCAATTTCGGTTATCTGCCGGGCAACAGGGTCAGTGTCGGCTACGATGACACATTGATCGTGACACCGCCGGCCACGGCAACCGTGGCATCCGCGACCCTCAAGAATTATGCATTCTCGGGCATTCTCAACGGTTACGTCGACCTTGGTACCTATATCGGCGTTACACCTTATGTTGGAGCGGGTCTCGGTATTGTCCGGAGCAAGTACAATCTTTCAGCGAGCTATTTCACCGACAACGCTGATCCGTCCGATGATTTCACCCAGACCGATAACAAGACGAAGTATTCGCTTGCGTACACTTTGAACGCAGGTTTTGCTTACCAGGTCTCAAAGAATGTGCTGATAGATCTGGGATATCAGTATTTCTCAGCGCCTGATGCTGAATATGCGACAGCCGACAGCCTGACCTCCTACTCGATCCGAAAGGGGATCAGCAATCATCAGGTCAAGCTCGGGCTGCGCTACGATCTTTGGTGAGCGAGAGAACTCGGAAATTGCCGCCGGCGGATCGAGCGGTCCGCCGTTCTTTTTCGTTTCCGGCGCGTGGTACCTTGAGACAAATATCCCGACTGCGACAAAAACTTTGCTCTTGACGCCGAAAGCCTGAAAGCATATCGCCGTCCGTGGGCCACCCCTCCCCAACGAGGGGCCACTATCTGGAAGGATAGACCACGATGACGACGCTTACCAAGCCCGGACTCCGTCCGGCAAATCCCAATTTCTCCTCAGGTCCCTGTGCAAAACGCCCCGGCTGGTCGGTCGAGGCGCTGCAAGCTGCTGCGCTCGGACGCTCTCACCGCGCCAAAATCGGCAAGGGCAAGCTCGAGCAGGCGATCGAGCTGACGCGCGAAATCCTCAAGGTCCCGGCCGGCTACCGGATCGGCATCGTGCCGGCATCCGATACCGGCGCGGTCGAGATGGCACTGTGGTCGCTGCTTGGCGAGCGCGGCGTCGACATGGTCGCCTGGGAAAGTTTCGGTTCCGGCTGGGTGACCGATGTCGTCAAGCAGCTCAAGCTCGCCGATGTGCGCAAGTTCGAGGCCGGCTACGGCGTGTTGCCGGATCTGACGCAGATCGATTTCGATCGCGACGTGGTCTTCACCTGGAACGGCACGACCTCCGGCGTGCGCGTGCCGGACGGCGATTTCATTCCGACCGACCGCAAGGGTCTCACCATCTGCGACGCCACCTCGGCGGCGTTCGCGCAGCGGCTCGACTTCGATAAACTCGACGTCGTCACCTTCTCCTGGCAGAAGGTGCTGGGCGGCGAGGGCGCGCACGGCATGCTGATCCTCAGCCCGCGCGCCGTCGAGCGGCTGGAAACCTACCGGCCGGCCTGGCCGCTGCCGAAGATCTTCCGCCTGACCTCCGGCGGCAAGCTGATCGAGGGCATCTTCAAGGGCGAGACCATCAACACGCCGTCGATGCTGTGCGTCGAGGACTATCTCGATGCGCTTCAATGGGCGAAGTCGATCGGCGGCCTGGAAGCGCTGATCGCCCGCGCCGACGCCAACGCCGCGGTGCTGGACCGGTTCGTGGCCAGGTCGTCGTGGCTCGGCCATCTGGCCGTCGATCCGGCGACGCGCTCGAACACTTCCGTGTGCCTGTCCTTCACCGATCCGGACGTGGCGGCGCTCGATGCCGACGGTCAGGCGGCTTTCGCCAAGGGTATCGTCTCGACGCTCGACCGGGAAGGTGTCGCCTACGACATCGGCTCCTACCGCGATGCGCCCCCCGGCCTGCGCATCTGGTGCGGCGCGACCGTCGAGACCTCCGATCTCGAAGCACTGCTGCCCTGGCTCGACTGGGCCTTCGCCATGCAGAAGGCGTCGCTGAAAGCGGCCGCCTGAGTCATTCGCGGCGGCCTTCGGGCCGCCGATCCCAAACGGATCAATCCCATTCTTCAAGGAGGCCGCCATGGCGCCCCGCGTTCTCGTCTCGGATAAACTTTCAACCACCGCCGTGCAGATCTTCAAGGACCGCGGCATCGAGGTCGACTACCTGCCCGATCTCGGCAAGGACAAGGAAAAGCTTCTCGAAGTGATCGGCCAGTATGACGGCCTCGCCATCCGCTCGGCAACCAAGGTCACCGAGAAGCTGATCAATGCCGCCACCAGGCTCAAGGTCGTCGGCCGCGCCGGCATCGGCGTCGACAATGTCGACATTCCGGCGGCGAGCCGCAAGGGCATCATCGTGATGAACACGCCCTTCGGCAATTCGATCACCACCGCCGAGCATGCCGTTGCGATGATCTTCGCGCTGGCGCGCCAAATCCCGGAGGCCAACGCCTCGACGCATGCGGGAAAATGGGAGAAGAACCGCTTCATGGGCGTCGAGATCACCGGCAAGACGCTGGGCGTGATCGGCTGCGGCAATATCGGCTCGATCGTCGCGACGCGCGGCGTCGGCCTGAAGATGCATGTCGTGGCTTTCGATCCGTTCCTGTCGGACAGCCGCGCTGAAGAGCTCGGCGTCGAGAAGGTCGAGCTCGACGAGCTTTTCGCGCGCGCCGACTTCATAACCTTGCACACGCCGCTGACCGACAAGACGCGCAACATCATCGATGCGGCCGCGATCGCCAAGATGAAGGACGGCGTGCGCATCATCAATTGCGCGCGCGGCGGGCTGGTCGTCGAGGCCGACCTGGTCGCGGCACTGAAGAGCGGCAAGGTGGCCGGCGCCGGCGTCGATGTTTTCGAGGCCGAGCCGGCGGAGAACAATCCGCTGTTCGGCATGCAGAATGTCGTGGCAACCCCGCATCTCGGCGCCTCGACCACCGAGGCGCAGGAGAACGTTGCGCTGCAAGTGGCCGAGCAGATGGCCGATTACCTGATCAAGGGCGCCGTTTCCAACGCCATCAACATGCCGTCGATCACCGCCGAGGAAGCGCCGCGACTGAAACCCTTCGTCAAACTGGCCGAGGTGCTCGGCGCCTTTGTCGGCCAGGTCACCGAAGATCCGATCAAGGAGGTGGAGATCCTGTTCGACGGCTCGACCGCGACGATGAATACGCGCGCGCTGGTCAGCGCCACTCTTGCCGGCCTGATCCGGCCGCAAGTCTCCGACGTCAACATGGTGTCGGCGCCGATCATGGTGAAGGAGCGCGGCATCATCGTCGCCGAGGTCAAGCGCGACAAATCTGGCGTCTTCGACGGCTACATCAAGCTCACCGTCAAGACCGAGCACATGACGCGCTCGATCGCCGGCACCTGCTTCTCGGACGGCAAGCCGCGCTTCATCCAGATCAAGGGCATCAACCTCGATGCGGAGGTCGGCCAGCACATGCTCTACACGACCAATGCCGACGCGCCCGGCATCATCGGCCTGCTCGGCACCGTCTGCGGCGAGAACGGCGTCAACATCGCAAACTTCCAGCTCGGCCGCAACCGGCCGGGCGGCGATGCGATCGCGCTGCTCTATCTCGACGCACCCTTCCCGGAAAGGGTGCTCGATCAGCTGCGGGCGCACCAATCGATCGATTCGGCCAAACCGCTGCACTTCGATGTCAGCGCCGCCTGAAAGATCATGTTCCGCATGCTTCGGCATCCGGGTCATTTCCCCTACAGAACGGCTCTGCTGCCGCTGTATTCGGCCAGCGCGATGCCTCCGAGCACGAGCGCAAGCGCAAGACCCTGATAGAATTGGAACTGCTCGCCGACGATCAGCACCGAAAGCAGGGTGCCGAAGATTGGCACCAGATTGATGAACAGTCCGGCGCGATTGGCGCCGATCAGCTCGTTGCCCTTGATGTAGAAGATCTGCGAGACGACGGACGCGCCGAGCGCGGTGTAGAAAGCGACCGCCCATCCTCGCGCGTCCGGGACGATGACGCGGCCCGCCGCCCCTTCCCAGACAAAGAACGGCACCGAGGTCAAAAGCGCGGCGAGCGACAGAGCCAGCATGAAGCTTTGCCAGCGAACGGCCGGCTTCAGGCGCAGCCCCACCGAATAGAGGCTGTAGCAGAGGACCGCGACCAGCATGATGGCGTCGCCGAAATTGAGCTCGAGCTTCAGCAGCTGACCGAGGTCGCCATGGCTAGCGGTCAGGGCGACGCCGAGGATGGTGAGCGCGACGCCGACGATCTGCAGGCGCTGCACGTGCAGCCTAAACAGCACGAAGTTGGCAAGGATGATGACGATCGGTATGGCGGCCTGCTCGATCGAGACATTGATGGCGGTCGTGTAGTTCAGCGCCGTGTAGAAGATGACGTTGAAGATCGTGAAGCCGCAGGCGCCGAGCCCGGCGACCAGCAGCCAATGCCGGCGCAGTTCAGGCCAGTCCTCGCGAAACGTCCGCCAGCCGACGGGCAGCATGATCAGCACCGCCAGCACCCAGCGCAGGAAAACCAACGTCATCGGCGACACATGGCCGACGGCAAGCTTGCCGGCCACGGAATTGCCGCCCCACAGCAGCATGGTGGAGAGCAGGAACAGATAGGCGGCTCGATGCATTGCTTAATCCTGGACCGGCAGGCGCGGTGGAAGAAGGATGCCGGCCTATTGCGATGGCGAGGCCAAGTAAATGATGCGAAAGCCGGAATTTGTTGTGCCTGGTTTGTTGTGCCCTGGGTGGTTTCGGGGACAAAGAAGGGGTCGCATCGGCCTGCACATGAGGCTATAGAGGCCTGTCGTTTCAAGCCGCCAAGGCGGCATCTCAAGGGAAAAGAACATGGCCAATGTGGTGGTCGTCGGCTCGCAGTGGGGCGACGAAGGCAAGGGCAAGATCGTCGACTGGCTGTCGGAGCGCGCCGACGTGGTCGTGCGCTTCCAGGGCGGCCACAATGCAGGTCATACCCTGGTCGTCGACGGCAAGGTCTACAAGCTTTCGCTCCTGCCGTCGGGCGTGGTCAGAGAGGGCAAGCTGTCGATCATCGGCAACGGGGTGGTCTTCGATCCGCATGCCTTCGTCGCGGAAACAAAGAAGCTCAAGGAGCAGGGCGTGGAGGTGACGCCCGAGCGCCTGAAAATCGCCGAAAACACCGCGCTTATCCTGTCGCTGCACCGGGAGCTGGACGGGTTCCGCGAAGACGCCGCCTCGAATTCCGGAACCAAGATTGGCACGACCCGCCGCGGCATCGGTCCCGCATATGAGGACAAGGTGGGCCGGCGCGCGGTGCGGGTGATGGATCTGGCGGATTTGGAAACGCTTCCCCTGAAGGTCGACAGGC
Organism: Mesorhizobium sp. M1A.F.Ca.ET.072.01.1.1; assembly: GCF_004023325.1. Taxonomy (NCBI): domain Bacteria; kingdom Pseudomonadati; phylum Pseudomonadota; class Alphaproteobacteria; order Hyphomicrobiales; family Phyllobacteriaceae; genus Mesorhizobium; species Mesorhizobium sp. M1A.F.Ca.ET.072.01.1.1. The sequence goes on from NZ_RZSF01000095.1 coordinate 10,579, forward strand.
TGCTCACGCATCACAATGCGCTGCGCCGCGGGCTCGGCCATCCGGAAGCGACCCAGGAGGCGATCATGCAGGAGCTGACCTCGGTGGCCGGCGAGATCCTGCCTTACATGGACCGCGTCTGGAAGGTGCTCGACGACAAGCGCCGCGCGGGTGCGCGCATCCTGTTCGAGGGCGCGCAAGGCACGCTGCTCGATATCGACCACGGCACCTATCCCTTCGTCACCTCATCCAACACCGTGGCAGGGCAAGCGGCCGCCGGCTCCGGCACCGGCCCCGGCGCGATCGGCTATGTGCTCGGCATCACCAAGGCCTATACGACGCGCGTCGGCGAAGGGCCGTTCCCGACCGAGCAGAAGAATGAGGTCGGCGAGTTCCTCGGCACGCGCGGCCACGAATTCGGCGTCGTCACCGGCCGCAAGCGCCGCTGCGGCTGGTTCGACGCCGTGCTGGTGCGCCAGGCGGTGGCCGTCAACGGCATCAAGGGCATCGCGCTCACCAAGCTCGACGTGCTCGACGGGCTGGACGAGATCAAGGTCTGCACCGGCTATCGCCTCGATGGCGAGTTGATCGACTATCTGCCGGCCAGCCAGGGCGCCCAGTCGCGCGTCGAGCCGGTCTATGAGACGCTCGAAGGCTGGAAGGGAACGACGGCCGGCGCCAGGAGCTGGAACGATCTGCCGGCGCAAGCCGTCAAATATGTCCGCCACATCGAGGAGCTGATCGGCGCCCCGGTTGCACTGCTTTCCACCAGCCCGGAGCGGGACGACACGATACTTGTGACCGATCCGTTTCAAGACTAGTTTCACAGCGCTTCCAGGCGCTACGGCTGATTTGCGGCCGGCCCGGGAAAGAATTGCAGGTCGACTGACGCATGGCAGATTTCGTTGGTGTTCTGAAAAAACAGCTTGCGAAGCACAGCGAGCCCTCGCCCGAGTTGCGCAAGCGGATTTACGAGAATGCTCGTGAGATGCTGGCGAAGAAACTCGCGAACTATTCTCCGCCGTTGTCGGCCGAGGTCATCAGCAAGCAGAAACGTTCGCTCGAAGATGCCGTCGCCAGCGTCGAGCGCGAGTATGCCAAGCCTGCTCCGGCGCCCAAGCCGGCTCCAGCGGAAGATCCCCTGGCGGAGCTGGAACATATTTTTTCCTCGATCGACCGCAACAAGAACCAGCCGAGCCACGTCCGGCAGCCGTCGGTGGCGAAGCCCGAACCTGCCAAGCCGGAGCCCTTCAAGCCGGAGCCCTTCAAGACGGCGCCCGCACCGGCGCCGGTGAAGGCGGAACCGAGCTGGCAAGGCGCAGCAAAGACGGAACCAAGCTGGCAAGGGGCAACGAAGACTGAGCCCGGCGGCTGGCACAAGGTGCCCGCGGCACCGCCGCCCATGCCCTCGCCGCGCGAGGACGATGTCGGCCTGCCCGGGATGAACGCCGCCGAACCGGACGAGGACAGCGATGTCTTTGCCAATGACGAGCAGCCGGCCGATACTTTCCAGCGGCTGCGGCCTGCGCCGCGCAAGCGCAGCTATGGCGGGTTGATTGCTGCCGTTGTCGCATTGCTGGTGCTGGCCGGCGGCGGGTACGGCGTTTGGCTGAACAAGGATGCGTTCAGCTCCATGCTCGGCTTGAAGGGCGGCAGCAGCCAGACCGTCTCGACCGAGCCTCTGGTCAAGCCTGCCGTCCCGACAAAGCCGACCGCCGAGACGGCGGCCGCGCCGCCGGCTGCGGGCAATAACGCGGCTGCAGCCAATGAGCCGGCCGAAACAGCGAAATTCACCCAGCGGCTGACGCCCGAGGGCAAGGAAGTAGATCCTGGTCCGGCCGGCGGCCAGAGCACCATCGGCGAGGGCGAATCCGTCGCCGCGCTGACCACGCCGCCGCCAGCCGCGCCTGGGATGACGCCGGCGCCCGCCGCCGGCACGCCGCCCGCCGCGCCAACTCCGGCCGCGACCCCGCCCGCCGCCGACACTCCGCAGGCTGCGCAAACCCCGCCCGCGAGCCCGCCTGCCGGGACCACGCCGTCGGCGCCCGCCGGTGCCGCCGCCAATCCGCCCGCGCCGGCCGCCGGAACCACGCCTCCGGCCGCGGCGGCCACTCCGCCTGCCGCTGGCACGACTCCGCCACCCGCGTCCGGGACTGCGCCTGCGACGGCCCAAGCGACCGTGCCGGTCGGCCAGAAAGCGATCTTCTATGAGGAGCGCACCAGCACGCAGCAGGGCACCGCCGAGCCCGGCAGCATCGTCTGGTCGCTGGTGCAGGAATCGCCGGGCGGCGACCTGCCGCCGGAGCCGGCGATCCGCGCCGAGGCGACGATACCCGGCAAGGACATCCAGCTGCGCATGACCATCCGGCGCAATACCGACCAGACGCTGCCGGCCAGCCACATCATCGAGATGATCTTCCTGACGCCGGAAGGATTTGACGGCGGCGGCGTCGACAACATCCTGCGCATCGCCATGAAGAGCTCGGAACAGGACGCCGGCAGCCCGCTGATCGGCATCCCGGCCAAGATCGCCGACGGCTTCTTCCTCGTCGCCCTCAACGACACCAAGGCCGACGAGGACGCCAACCTGACGCTGCTCAGGGGGCAGGCCTGGATCGACGTGCCGGTGGTCTACAAGACCGGACGCCGTGCCCTGCTCACCATGGAAAAGGGCATTCCGGGCGAGAAGGTGTTTGATGAGGCGCTGAAGGCCTGGGCGACGAAGACATCCGGTTGAGGCCGAGCGGCTCAGAAGCCCTGAAACAGCATGTCGAGCGCTGCAACGATCTCGTCGTGATGCTTCGCGAGGTTGAAACGGTTTTCCCCGAGTTCCGTCGCAGCCACCGTAGCGATCAGATGGGTGGCCATGACCAGCTTGCGTCCATTGATTTCGAAGACCGGATGCAGCCTCCGCATTGGCGGCGGCGCCGACGCGAGGGGCAAAAGCGGAACGACGACGCGCGTCTTGAAATTGTCGAGCAGGTCGGATTGAACCTCGAGGAGGTAGCCGCCTTCGATGCCGCTGGCGGCAAAGGCGTCATAGCGCGCCATCAGAACTGCCGATGCTCCTTGAGCGGAACGCCGTACGTGTCGACATACTCGTTCCAGGCATCCATGGTGGCGCGGTTTTCGAGCTTCCACAGCCGCGTTTTCTCGGCTGCCACGGCTTCTGCGATCCCGGCTTCGGCGGCACGAGATACATTCACGTTGAGCCCCTTGGCTTCCTTCATGAGCTGTGAATCGATCGATAGATTTGCCGGCTGGCGGACCGCATTTGCGGCAATCTTGCGCATGATAGCCTCCGCAACATGCGTATAGAATATGCGCATCACGCGAGTGCTGCAATGGATAGCTTGGACCAGCGCGACCTTCGCGACCGGACCGGCATGGCAAATTCGCCCTCAAATGCTATAGTCGCGGAAGCGGCAGGTCTGACCGGAGACGGCGATGACCAGTGCGAAGATCGACTTTCGTGAGCTGGGTGAAGCCGTTTTCCTGACCGATGGCGGCCTCGAGACCTCGCTTGTTTTTCTGGAAGGCCTCGATCTGCCCTCCTTCGCCGCCTTTCCGCTTCTTGGCGAGGAGGAGGGGCGGACGACGTTGGCCCGCTATTTCCGCCAATATCTCGACATCGCCGACAAACACGGCGTCGGCTTCGTGCTCGATACTCCGACGTGGCGCGCCAATCCGGACTGGGGCGAAAAGCTCGGCTATTCGAAAGTCGCATTGTCGGGCATAGACATGCAGGCAGTGTCATGGGCGCGGGCGCTGGCTGCGCCCTATGTTGCGCGTGGCATGACCGTGCTGGTCAATGGGGTGGTCGGACCCCGTGGCGACGGCTACCACGTTGACACAGTCATGTCGCCCGCCGAGGCCGAGATCTATCACGGCGATCAGGTCAAGGCATTCCGCGATGCCAGCGCCGATATGGTCAGCGCCATTACGATGACCTATGCGCAGGAGGCTGCCGGAATAGCCTGTGCCGCGATGGCGGTGGGGCTCCCGTCGGTGATTTCGTTTACCGTCGAGACGGACGGACGCCTGCCTTCGGGGGAGAGCCTGAGAGACGCCATCGAGACCGTTGACGACGAAACGGACGGCGCCCCCGCATATTTCATGATCAACTGCGCGCATCCAAGCCATTTCGACGCCGTCCTCGCCGGCGACGGACGCTGGATCAGGCGCATTCGCGGCGTGCGGGCCAACGCCTCCACCAAAAGCCATGCCGAGCTGGATGCGGCGACCGAACTCGATCCAGGCGATCCTGTCGACCTCGGCCGGCGCTATCGCGCGATGCGCGACCGCTTCGGCCAGATAGCCGTGCTCGGCGGCTGCTGCGGCACCGACAGACGCCATATCGCTGCGATCTGCGAGGCCTGCCTCTGAGGCTTGCCGATAGCGGCTAGCCTTCCATCTCCTCGCGCAGCATCTCCAACTCCAGCCACTCTTCCTCAAGTGAGGCCAGCGTGGTGCGCTCCTTGTCGAGCGCGGCGATGGTCTTCTGGAACGATGCGGGATCGCGCTCGTAGAAGGACGGGTCGGCGATATTGTTCTCCAGCCTTGAGATGGACGCGCTCACCGCCTCGATCTTCTTCGGCAGGGATTCCAGCGCGAACTTCTGCTTGAAGGAGAGCTTCTTGGCCGGGCTTTTAGCGCTGGTCTGTTCGGCCCTGGCCGTCGCTTCGTTCGCTTCAGCCTTCGGCCTTGCCTTGCGCTCCTCCAGCTTCGAGCCGCCGCGTTGCGCCAGCATGTCGGAATAGCCGCCGGCATATTCGAGCCAGCGTCCGGCGCCGTTGGGCGCGATCACGCTGGTGACTGTGCGGTCGAGGAAATCGCGATCGTGGCTGACCAGGACGACCGTTCCGGCAAAGCCGGCGACCAGTTCCTGCAGCAGCTCCAGCGTCTCCATGTCGAGGTCGTTGGTCGGCTCGTCGAGCACCAAAAGGTTCGCCGGCCGTGCCAGCACCCGGGCCAGCAGCAGTCGCGCCCGCTCGCCGCCCGAAAGCTCGCGCACCGGCGTGCGCGCCTGCTCCGGCTTGAAAAGAAAATCCTTCATATAGGAGACGACGTGGCGCTGCTCGCCATTGACGACAAGGTTCTCGCCGCGCCCGTCGGTCAGGTAATTCGCCAGCGTCTCCTGCGGGTCGACGGCCTCGCGCTTCTGGTCGAGCGTTGCGATTTCCAGATTGACGCCAAGCCGCACAGTCCCGGCATCCGGCGGCAGCTCGCCGGTCAGCATCTTGAGAAGCGTCGTCTTGCCGACGCCGTTCGGCCCGACAACGCCGACACGGTCGCCGCGCTGGATACGGGTCGAAAAGCCCTTGACCACGGTGAGGTCGCCAAAACTCTTCTCGATGCCTTTGGCTTCGATCACCAGCTTGCCGGATTCAGCGGCGTCGCTTGCCACCATCGTCGCCGAACCGTCGGCGCCGCGATGGCTGCGAAAACGCTGGCGCATGGCCTGCAGCTCGCCGAGCCGGCGCATGTTGCGCTTGCGCCTGGCGGTCACGCCATAGCGCAGCCAATGCTCCTCGCGCACGATCTGGCGGCCGAGCTTGTGCTGTTCGCGCTCCTCCTCTTCAAGCACCTGGTCGCGCCATTCCTCGAAATGCGCGAACCCCTTGTCCAGCCGGCGCGTCTGGCCGCGGTCGAGCCAGACGGTGGCGCGCGAGACGCGCTCGAGAAAGCGGCGGTCGTGCGAGATCAGGATCACGGCCGACGAGGTGCGGGCAAGCTCTTCTTCCAGCCATTCGATGACCGACAGGTCGAGATGGTTGGTCGGCTCGTCGAGGAGCAGGATATCGGGCTCCGGCGCCATGACGCGAGCGAGTGCTGCGCGGCGCGCCTCGCCGCCGGAAAGGTCGTTCGGCCGCTCCTCGCCGGTCAGGCCGAGATGCTCCATCAGATAGGTGGCGCGATGCGGGTCGTCGGCCGGCCCGAGGCCGGCTTCGACATAGGCGCGCACGCTGGCGAAGCCATCCATATCGGGCATTTGCGGCAGGTAGCGCACCGTTGCCGATGGCTGGCGGAATACGTCGCCGTCCTGCGGTTCGATCAGCCCCGCGACGATCTTGAGCAGCGTCGACTTGCCCGAACCGTTGCGGCCGACAAGCGCGATCTTCTCGCCGGCGGAGGCGCTCAGTACCGCGCCGTCGAGCAGCGGCGTGCCGCCAAAAGTCAGTTTTATGCGATCCAGATTGAGAAGAGGCGGGGCCATGTCAGCTTTCGGGAAGAGGATAGGGGTGGGCGAGCAGCAGCGCCCGGCCACGCTCGAGCGCGATATGGAGCCGGCCCTTAACCTCATTTGATATGGTAAGCGAGGAGCCGAACGCCACCTCGACACCGTCCAGCGGCCATTTGGCGCCTGAGACCGTCAGGCCGGCGAGGTCGGAGAAGCCGAGCACCGAGAACAGCGTGCCCTCGGCGTAGTCGAAGCCGGCTTTGCCCGGCAGGATGGGCACGCCTTCCTGCGCGCCGCTGGTCAGCAGGACGGTCATGCCTGCCTCGGCCAGCCGCACGCTCAGAGCCAAATGCAGAAAGGCATGATCGGCGCGCTTGCCGCCGAAGGCGCCGGCCAGCACCAGGCTGGTGGCGCCGCGCGCCAGCGCCTCGGCAATGGCGAGTTCGCCGTCGGTCATGTCCTTCTCGGTCGGGAAAATCTTGCGCGGCACGGCGGCCAGATTCTCCGGCAGGCTCGCCGGCACCGAGTCGAAATCTCCGACCCAGAGCTCCGGCAGCAGGCCAAGCATATCGGCATGGCCGATACCGGCATCGGCGGCGATAATGCGGGAGCCTTCGATCTGGCGATCGAGCCGAGGCGTGCGGACGATATCGCCGCCAAGCAGGATGGTGAATGTGCCCATGGCCGTCGCCCTTACCAGCCCGACCAACGAAACGGAAGCGGGCGCGTCCAAACGGAATCGCACTTCGCTACCGCGGTGAACCCTGATGGATGCCCAGGAAACTTCCGCTTGCGCGCCGCATCGGCCGGGCCTATGTCTCGAAATGCTCTAACGGGGTGCCGGACGCTGATTTTGCGAACCGGCTGAGAGGCACAAAGCCAACCCGCTGAACCTGATCCGGTTTGTACCGGCGGAGGGATTAGACGTTTCGGACCATCCGACGCCTCAATTCCTTTAACGCGAACGAAGGAGGCGCCGATGCGCTCGCTATTGTCCAACCTTGTTCTTGCAGTCGGCCTTGTTTCGCTTTTGGCAGGCGGATCTGCCGAGGCTAAAGACAAGCTTACCATCTACACCTACGAAAGCTTCACCGCCGACTGGGGTCTCGGGCCCGCGGTGAGGAAGGAATTCGAGGCCGAATGCGGCTGCGATCTTGAATTCGTCTCGGTTGCCGACGGCGTGGCACTGCTCAACCGCGTCAAGCTGGAGGGCGCCGGCACCAAGGCCGATGTCGTGCTCGGCCTCGATACCAACCTGACCGCGGATGCCAAGGCGAGCGGCCTATTCGCGCGGCATGGCGCGGTGGCCGATTTGAATGTGCCCGGCGGCTGGAAAGACGACACTTTCGTGCCTTTCGACTACGGCTATTTCGCCGTCGTCTACGACACCGAAAAGCTGAAGACCCCGCCGAAGAGCTTGAAGGAACTGGTCGAGGGCGCCGGCCCCGACAAGATCATCATCCAGGATCCGCGCACTTCGACGCCGGGCCTCGGGCTGCTGCTGTGGGTCAAGTCGGTCTATGGCGACAAGGCGCCGGAAGCCTGGGCCAAGCTGAAGCCGAAGGTGCTGACCGTGACGCCGGGCTGGAGCGAGGCCTATGGTCTGTTCACCAAGGGCGAGGCGCCGATGGTTCTCTCCTATACCACCTCGCCGGCCTACCACATGGTGGCCGAGAACACCGAGCGCTATCAGGCGGCGTCCTTCGAGGAGGGCGAATATCTGCAGATCGAGGTCGCCGGCATCACCAAAACCGGCGCGAAGAACCCGCTGGCGGAAAAATTCATAGCCTTCATGACCGGGCCCAAGTTCCAGAACGTCATCCCGGAGACCAACTGGATGTTCCCGGCCGGCAAGACCGACAAGCCGCTCAACCCGGCCTTCGAAAAGCTGGTGAAGCCGACCAAAACCCTGCTGTTCAGCCCGGACGAGGTGGCGGCCAACCGCAAGGCCTGGGTGGATGAATGGCTGGCGGCGATGAGCAAGTAGGACGCAGGATGGCGCTTGAGCACCCCCCTCTGTCCGGCCGGCCATCTCCCCCGCAAAGGGGGAAATTCGCGGTCATCGGTGATTTCGCTAGCCGCCGACGGTGTAGGAAGAGCGGCAAAGCTGCCAATCTCCCTCCTAGAGAGGGAGATGTCCGGCAGGACAGAGGGGGGTGCGACGGAACGTGGCGTTCGCTAGCTCGAGCCAACGTGGTGCAGCGTGCAATCCACGCCGCGCCCTGACCCTCGCATCACCGCCGGCATCATCGCCCTTGTCGCCATCACTTTGCTCATCGGCGGCGCCTTCGCCGGCCTGATCCTCGAAGGCGCGAGCGGTCCGTCCAGCGCTGCCGCGGCCTTCGACAGCTATCTGCTCCGCGTCGCCCGCTTCACGCTTTGGCAGGCGCTGCTGTCGACATTGCTTTCGGTCTTGCCGGCAGTGTTCGTCGGCCGCGCCCTGTCCAGGCAAACGAACTTTCCCGGACGTCGCCTGATCCTGCAGTTGTTCACGGTGCCGCTGGCGCTGCCGGCCATCGTCGCCGCGCTCGGCGTGTTGGCGCTCTACGGCCGTGCCGGTTATTTTGCCGGCATCCTCGGCACGTTCGGCGGTGGGGAATGGCCGGGCATTTACGGCCTTTCCGGCATCCTGGTCGCGCATGTCTTCTTCAACCTGCCATTGGCCACGCGGCTGTTCCTCGAGGCGCTCGGCACCGTGCCGGCCGACCAGTGGCGGCTGGCGAGCCAGCTCGGTATGGACGCTCGGTCGGCCTTCCGGCTGATCGAATGGCCGGCGCTGCGCACGGCGCTGCCTGGGGTCGCCGGGCTGGTCTTCATGCTGTGCATCACCTCCTTCACCATCGTGCTGACGCTGGGCGGCGGGCCGGCGGCGACGACGCTGGAGGTCGCGATCTACCAGGCGCTGCGCTTCGATTTCGATCCCGCGCGGGCCGTGACACTAACGTTTCTGCAGATCGTGCTGACCTTCGTCGTGGTCGCCATGCTGACGCGACTCGGCGCCAACACGGCCGGCGATACGAATCTGCCGGTAGCGCCACGCCGCTACCTTGCGGCCAGCACCACCGAGGCCGTGTTGAATGCCGGCCTGATCGTGCTTGCGCTGCTGTTCGTCGCCGGACCGATGGCGGCGACCGTGCTCGCCGGGCTGGAGGCGGATCTTGGGCGGCTGGCCGGCGAGGACGCCGTGCGTCGGGCGACGCTCACCAGCGCCGGGCTCTCCTTTCTCTCGGCGCTGCTTTGCGTGATGCTGTCGCTGTCGCTGATTGCCGCCCGACGCGCACTGGCCCTGCGGCGCCGCGCGGGCGGCGCCATGTCGCTGCTCGAACACGCCGCCGACACCGGCGCCGGTTTCGTGCTGGTCGTGCCGCCGATCGTGATCGGCGCCGGCTGGTTCCTGGCTCTGCGCAACATCACCGATGTGTTCGCCATCGCACCTGTCATGGTCGTCGCGGTCAATGCGGTGATGGCGATGCCATTTGCCATTCGCGCCGTCCGCCCTGCCTATGAC
>NZ_RZSF01000096.1:0-20104 GCF_004023325.1 Mesorhizobium sp. M1A.F.Ca.ET.072.01.1.1
ATGGAATGGGATACGGCGGCCGGCGATGCGGTGCTGCGCGCCGCCGGCGGCATGACCCGCACGCTGGACGGCCAGCCGCTCCTCTACGGCAAACGCAACCAGGCCACTGACACGGATTTCGCCAACCCGTACTTCATTGCGACGGGGAAGGGCGTGGAGGCTTAATCTCCTCCTGAAGGGGGAGATCAGGCAGCCGCGACCTGCGCCGAGTTGGAGCCGATATAATTGCGGATCGTCTCGATGATCTTGTCCTGGTCGGCTTCGCTGAGATAGGCGTGCATCGGCAGACAGAGGATCTGCTTCGGCAGCTTTTCCGAAACCGCAAGACCGGTCGGCGTGCGCGGATAGTCGCGGTAGGCGATTTGTTCGTGCAGCGGCTTCACGTAATAGATGACCGACGGGATGCCTTTTTCGCCGAGATGCGCCTTCAACCCGTCGCGCTTCGGCGTCTCGATGGCATATTGTGCCCAGGCCGAGCGGCCGTGGCCGAGATTGCGTGATGCCTTGACGATGTCGCCAAGCCCATTGGCGTAACGGTCGGCGACCGCCTGACGGGCCACCATCTCTTCCTCGAGGATGGCGAGCTTCTCGATCAGGATCGCCGCCTGCAGCGTGTCGAGGCGGGAATTGATGCCGACGCGGATGTTGTCGTACTGCGTCTCGCCCTTGCCGTGGAAGGCGAAGGAGCGCAGCTTGTCGGCGAGCGCAGCATCATTGGTGAACATCGCGCCGCCATCGCCGTAGCAGCCGAGCGGCTTGGCCGGATAGAAGCTGGTCGAGCCGACATGGCCGAAGGCGCCGCACATCGTGCCGTCGGCCGAGCCGCCCATCGACTGGGCCGCGTCCTCGATCACCAGCAGGCTCTCGCGCTTTGCGATCGCCATGATCGCCTCGTAGTCGGCGGCAAGTCCGAACAGGTCGACCGGGATGATCGCCTTCGGCTTCAGCCTTCCTTGCTTCTTGATCATGTCGATCGCCGCCTCGAGGCTGGCGATATCGATGTTGTAAGTGTCGGGATCGACGTCGACGAAGACAGGCTCGGCCTTGGCGAGCGCCACCACCTCGGCCGTCGCGGCGAAGGTGAAGCTTGGCACGAACACGGCATCGCCCGGACCGATGCCGGCCGCAAACAGCGGCAGAAGCAGCGCATCGGTGCCGTTGGCGCAGGCCACCACTTGCTTGACGCCGACATAAGCCGCGAGCTTGTTCTCGAATTCTGCGACTTGCGGGCCGAGGATGTAACGGCCGTCTTCGACCACCGTGTCGATCGCGGCCTTCAGCCGGTCGCGGATTCGTTCGCGTTGCGCGCCAAGATCGATGAACTGCATGTCGGCCTCAGATGCTGCCAGTAAACCGGCCCGCTGGTACCAGACTTGCCACGGCTGAAAAAGCCGCCCATATTGCGCAAGTGTCGCAGCCTGTTACCGTTTTTTGCCTGCGCATTGCCAGAAGAAGCCGGAAATCCGGGCTTCCAAGCGTATTCGAAGCGGCTCTTGTCGCGCAGTTCCGGCTCTTCGAAACATAAAGTGATCGCTCGGGCACGGACCGCCGGCGGGACCGGTCAGCCGATCAGGTGATTTCGTGCCGCCATGGCGGGTTGGCGCCGGCCCGAGATACCGTCACGGCGGCCGCCTTGGCGCCAAGCTCCAGCGCGCTGTGGATGGCTTCCTCCGAGAGGCCGCCGATCGCTGCCTTGGTGAGCAGACCCTGCTCGTGCAGCGAGGCAAGGATGCCGGCATTGAAGGTGTCGCCGGCGCCGACGGTGTCGACCACCTTCACCTTCCGCGGCACCACCGTGACCTTGTGCTCCCGGCTGTAGCCGACGGCGCCTTCGCTGCCATGGGTGACGACGATCAGCCTGGGGCCGCGGTCAAGCCAGTTGCGCACGACCTCCTCGTGCGAGCCCGCTTCGCCGAACCAGTTGAGGTCTTCGTCCGACAGTTTGACGATGTCGGCCATCGCCATCATCTCGCGGATGCGCCTCAGATGCTTGGCCTTGTCCGGAATGAAGTTCGGCCGGATGTTGGGGTCGAGCATCATCACCCGGCTGTTGTGCTCGCGCCGCATGAACTCCTCATAGGCCGATCCCGCCGGTTCCGAGATCAGGCTGATCGCGCCGAACAGCATCGCCTCGATCTTGGCGCCGAGCTTCGGCAAGTCCTCGATGGCGAGCATGCGCCCGGCGGTGTTCTCGTCGTAGAACGTATAGGTCGCCTGGCCATCGGTGAGCCGCACGAAGGCGAGCGTGGTCGGCTTGGGCGAGGTGTGCGCATAGGTCGAGCTCACCTTGCTGGCTCCCAGCGCCTCGCGGAGCTGGCCGCCGAACAGGTCGGAGGAGAGACCTGAGAAGAAGCCTGCCGGAGCGCCCAGCCGTCCGAGCGCGACCGCCGTGTTGAACACCGCCCCGCCGACATAAGGCGCGAAGGCCGCTTCGCCTTCCGTCGTCGTGCGCGGCAGCATATCGATCAGGGCTTCGCCACAGCAGAGGATCATTGTGTCTCGGTCTCCGGCGGATGGATCACGCCCTTACGGATGATGATGTTGGCATAAAGCCTGGGTTCGCTGGTCGCGACGATCGCATGCGCGGCCTTGACGCGTGCATAGAAGTCGGCCCCCGCCAGCGCAATCACCTTGTGCCCCGGCGCGCGTTTGGCGCAGACCGCTTCCATCTCGTGATGCACGGGATCGGCGAGCGCCGGATCGCCTTTGACCGAGGCGCGGAATAGGGCCTCCGGCACCGCCTCATCCACCGGCAGCACGCTCAAAACGGCGTCCAGCACCGGAATGACGGCATGGCCGTCGGCGCGGATCAGCCTGCGCGCCTGTTCCTCGGCCGGATAATTGCCGTCGACGATGGCGATCTCGTCGCCATGGCCCATGGCCCTGAGCGTCGCCAGAAGCTGCGGGCCGAGCAGCGACGGAATGCCGATCAGCATGGTCAGGCGCTCCTGGAAATCGTCGTCGGTCCGATCAGGAAGCGTTCGGAAAGCGGCAGGCTGGCGCCGCCAAGCGCCCGCGCATGGATGCCGACCGTTCCTTCGCGTACGACCGGCAGCTTCAGCCCCTCGGCGTCGATACCGGTGATCGCGTCCGTCACCGCATCGACAAGCCTCCGCCGCACGTCGAGCGGCATCCAGCCGTCGATCACCGCGGCCTCGAAATCGATGACCGACGAGGCGGCAACGATCGCATAGGCCAGCGCTTGTGCAGCACTTGCGATCCAGTCGTCGAGCTCGGCGCCGATCTCGCCCCATTCCTGCGGCGAGGTCCACAGATAGGAGCCGTCGATGCCCTTGGCGCTCAGCGCCTTTTCCAGCATGGCGATCGAGGCGACATCGATAAGCTGTGTCGGCTTGCCGTCCGGCCCGGGCACCGGCATCGAACCCAGGGCGCCGGCATTGCCGGTCGGCCCGCCGAACAGGCGGCCGTTGAGCACGATGCCGCCGCCGGCAAAGGCGCCGATATAGAAATAGACGAAGTCGCGCGCCGCGCCTGCCTGGCCGAAGACGAGCTCTGCCCCGCAAGCGGACGTGGCGTCGTTCTGCAGATAGACCGGAAAGTCGCATTGGGACTGGATGTCGGCGCGGATGTCGCGATGGCGCCATTCATCCATGATCTCGCGCGGCGCGCCGGCTGTGTCGGCCCAGCTCCAAAGCTCGAACGGCATGGCGATCCCGAGCCCGGCGATGCGCTTGTCCTGCGCCGGTGTCAGCTCGCCGCGCATTTGTTTGATCCCAGCGCCGACGAACTCCACCGTCTCGCGCGGCGCCGGATAACGATAGGAATTCTGCAGCATCGATCGCACATTGCCGAGGAAGTCGATCAGCACCAGCTCGGCGCTGCGGCGGCCGATCTTGAGACCGATGAAGAAAGCTCCTTCCGGATTGAGCGCCATCGGGATCGACGGCTGGCCGATCTTGCCGCGCAGCGGCGCCTGGCGCACGAGCAGCTTGTCCTCTTCCAGCTCCCGCATGATGACGGATACCGTCTGGGCCGACAGCCCGGTCATGCGCGCGATGTCGGATTTGGCGAGGCTGCCATGCTGGCGCACCAGTGACAGCACCAGCCTTTCATTGTGGTCGCGCATGCCGCTCTGGTTCGTGCCGCGATGCAGCCGGCTCTCCAGAGCCTCGGGCGAACCGTGCCTCGCAATGCCGGTCTCCACCCTGTTCCTCCCGTCGGTTTCCCCACACTGGCTTTTCGTTCAGAATGAGTGAACAGCGCAAGTCTGTCAATAATAAATAAGAGTGATTTAATTATTGACAGATGATGCGGACTGGTGTCTTTTGGGGTGGCGTCCACGCTGGGAAAAATGGTTGGATGCGCTCGAGGCGCCGGGTTGGCCGGCGTCCGGAATGGTTCCATTGGGAGGAAATCGTGACCAAGAAATCGCTGCTGAAGTCCACCGTATTCGCGGCGGCCGGGCTGGGCCTGCTCGCATTCGCCTCGTCCGCATCGGCTGCGGGCGTCGGCGCCTGCCTGATCACCAAGACCGACACCAATCCCTTCTTCGTGAAGATGAAGGAAGGCGCCACCGCCAAGGCCAAGGAACTCGGCGTCGACCTGAAGACCTATGCCGGCAAGATCGATGGCGACAGCGAGAGCCAGGTCGCGGCGATCGAGAGCTGCATCGCCGACGGCGCCAAGGGCATCCTGATCACCGCCTCTGACACCAAGGGCATCGTGCCGACGGTGAAGAAGGCGCGTGACGCCGGCCTGCTGGTGATCGCCCTCGACACCCCGCTCGATCCGATCGACGCTGCCGATGCGACCTTCGCCACCGACAATCTGGAGGCCGGCAAGCTGATCGGCGCCTGGGCCGCCGCCACGCTCGGCGACAAGGCCAAGGACGCCAAGATCGGCTTCCTCGACCTCACTCCCTCCCAGCCGACCGTCGACGTTCTGCGCGACCAGGGCTTCATGATGGGCTACGGCATCGACGTGAAGGATCCCAACAAGATCGGCGACGAGGACGATCCGCGCATCGTCGGCCACGACGTGACCAACGGCAATGAGGAAGGCGGCCGCAAGGCGATGGAGAACCTCCTGCAAAAGGACAACACCATCAACGTCATCCACACCATCAACGAGCCGGCCGCTGTCGGTGCCTACCAGGCGCTCAAGGCCGTCGGTCTGGAAAAGCAGGTGCTGATCGTTTCGGTCGACGGCGGCTGCCCGGGCGTCAAGTCGGTTGCCGAGGGCGTTATCGGCGCCACCTCGCAGCAGTACCCGCTGCAGATGGCGGCGCTCGGCATCGAGGCGATCGCCAAATTTGCCAAGGACGGAACGAAGCCGAAGCCGACCGAAGGGAAGAACTTCTTCGACACCGGCGTCAATCTCGTCACCGACAAGCCAGCCAACGGCGTCAAGTCGATCGACACCAAGGAAGGCCTCGCCAAGTGCTGGGGCTGACGCTCTGACGGTTCACAAAGCTTGCGGCTGGGGGCTTGATCCCCGGCCGCATCGGGTGGACGATGCGCCTTCGTCAAGCGCGGACAATCCTGGCGACAGACCGGAAGAGGCTCGACGGCGCGCGCAGCAATGAGAAGGCTGTGCGCATACGGGAGGATACATGTCTCAGATTCAGGAATTCGAGAAGGTACTTTCGGGCAGCGACTCCAGCGTCGCGGCCTTCGACGAGCACGGCAAGTCGTTCGTCAAGCGCGCCCAGCATTTCCTGCACTCCACGCCGGCGGCGGTGCCGCTGATCGTGCTGGTGCTGTCGGTCATCATCTTTGGCGTTGCCATCGGCGGCCGCTTCTTTTCGTCCTACACGCTGACGCTGATCCTGCAGCAGATCGCTATCGTCGGCATCCTGGGGGCTGCCCAGACGCTGGTCATCCTGACCGCCGGCATCGATCTTTCGATCGGCGTGGTGATGGTCATCTCGGCGGTGGTCATGGGCAACTGCGCCATCACCTATGGCATGCCGACAATCCTGGCCGTGGTGCTTGGGCTTGGCGCAGGCGCGGTTTGCGGCATGCTCAACGGCTTGTTGGTCGCCTATATGAAATTGCCGCCCTTCATCGTGACGCTGGGCACCTGGAACATCGTCATGGCCACCAATTTCATCTACTCGGCCAATGAGACGATCCGCGACGCCGATGTCGACGCTCAGGCGCCGCTGCTGCATCTCTTCGCGCTGAGCTTCAGGGTCGGCTCCGCCGTGCTGACGGCCGGCGTCATCGCCATGGTCCTGTTGGTGCTGCTCTTGTGGTATGTGCTCAACCACACGGCGTGGGGCCGCCATGTCTATGCCGTCGGCGACGACCCGGAAGCGGCGAAACTCTCCGGTATCCAGACCAAGTCTGTGCTGATGGCCGTCTATACGCTTGCCGGTCTGATCGCCGCCTTCGCTGCCTGGGTGTCGATCGGCCGCAACGGCTCGATCTCGCCGTCCGCCGCCGTCACCGACTACAATCTGCAAGCGATCACCGCGACCGTGATCGGGGGCATCTCGCTCTTTGGCGGCCGCGGCTCCATCCTCGGCACGCTGTTCGGCGCCATGATCGTCGGCGTCGTCTCGATGGGCCTCAACATGCTGGGCGCTGACCCGCAATGGAAAGTGCTGCTCACCGGCGTCCTGATTATCGGCGCCGTGGCGATCGACCAGTGGATCAGAAAGGTTTCGGTGTAACCATGACCCAGCAGGCTGTTCTCACCGCGCGCGGTCTGACCAAGCGCTACGGCCGCGTGACCGCGCTCAACAACTGCGACTTCGATCTCTACCCGGGAGAAATCCTGGCCGTGATCGGCGACAACGGCGCCGGTAAGTCGACGCTCATCAAGGCGATCTCCGGCGCCGTGCATCCCGATGAAGGGGTGATTGAGCTGGACGGCAAGCAGGTCCAGTTCAAATCGCCCATCGAGGCCCGCGAGGCGGGGATCGAGACCGTCTACCAGAACCTGGCATTGTCGCCGGCACTGTCGATCGCCGACAACATGTTCCTCGGCCGCGAGATCCGCAAACCGGGTCCGCTCGGCAGTTGGTTCCGCATGCTGGATCGTCCGGCGATGGAAAAGCGCGCCCGTGACAAGCTGACCGAACTCGGCCTGATGACCATCCAGAACATCAGCCAGGCGGTGGAGACGCTCTCGGGCGGCCAGCGCCAGGGCGTCGCCGTGGCTCGCGCCGCCGCCTTCGGATCGAAGGTGGTGATCATGGACGAACCGACGGCGGCGCTCGGCGTCAAGGAAAGCCGCCGCGTCCTCGAGCTAATCCTCGACGTCAAGAAGCGCGGCCTGCCGATCGTGCTCATCTCGCACAACATGCCGCATGTCTTCGAGGTCGCCGATCGCATCCACATCCACCGGCTTGGACGGCGTCTATGCGTCGTCGATCCGAAGCAGATTTCAATGTCGGATGCCGTCGCGCTCATGACCGGCGCCAAGAAGCCGCCGGAGGACGCGCTGGCGGCCTGATCTCCGCTCCACCATGGTAATTGGCCGCAGGTGCATCGGATGGACACTCCGTCCTAAATCGATTTAACATTATATGCTGCAGCGCGGCAAACTGGGGTAGGAGAAACGGTGAAAGCCGCTATGATCAGGCCAACCGAACGAGAGGCGACATGAAGCCCGCCATGACGATCGAAGCCCCCGCTCTCGACCACCCCGATCCCAGGACGCTCGCCGAAGAAGTCCTGATGTCGCTCAAATACCGGGTCGGCAAGGACACCACCGTCGCAACGCCCTACGACTGGCTGACCGCCTCGATCAAGGTGGTGCGCGACCGCGTCGTCGATCACTGGATCCAGGCGACCAAGGAAGCCTACGACCAGCAGGAAAAGCGCGTTTACTATCTCTCGCTCGAATTCCTGATCGGGCGCCTGATGCGCGACGCCTTCTCCAATCTCGGCCTGATGGAGAACATGCGTGAGGCGCTGGCTTCGCTCGGCGTGGATCTCGACCTCATCGCCGGCCTTGAACCGGACGCAGCCCTAGGCAATGGCGGCCTCGGCCGGCTCGCCGCCTGCTTCATGGAAAGCATGGCCACGGTCGATATCCCCGCCCACGGCTACGGCATCCGCTACGCCAACGGCATGTTCCGGCAGGAGATTCATGACGGCTGGCAGGTCGAGCTGCCGGAAACCTGGCTCGACCATGGCAACCCATGGGAGTTCGAGCGGCGCGAACGTTCCTTCGAGGTCGGCTTCGGCGGTTCGGTGGAATCGATCACCTCAAAGGACGGCCGCCTGGAGCGCCATGTCTGGAGGCCCAACGAGCATGTGCTGGCGGTCGCTTATGACACGCCGGTCGCGGGCTGGCGCGCCAAGCGCGTCAACACGCTGCGGCTGTGGTCCGGCATGCCGATCGACCCGATTCTGCTCGACAAGTTCAATGCCGGCGACCACATCGGCGCGCTCGCCGAAAGCAACAAGGCCGACGCGCTGTCGCGCGTTCTCTATCCGGCCGACTCGCACATGGCCGGGCAGGAGCTCCGGCTGCGCCAGGAATATTTCTTCTCGACTGCTTCGCTGCAGGACATCGTCCAGCGCCACCTCAGCCAGTACGGCGACCTGAAGTCGCTGCCCGACAAGGCCGCGATCCACCTGAACGACACCCATCCGGCCGTCGCCGTGCCGGAGCTGATGCGGCTTCTGATGGACGTCCACGGCATGGATTTCGACCTTGCCTGGGACATCACCAAGCGCACCTTCGCCTACACCAACCACACGCTGCTGCCGGAGGCGTTGGAAAGCTGGCCGGTGCCGCTGTTCGAGCGTCTGTTGCCGCGCCACATGCAGATCGTCTACGCCATCAATGCCCAGGTTCTCCTGGAGGCGCGGGCCACCGGAAAATTCTCGGGCGAGCAGATCGCCCGCATCTCGCTGATCCAGGAAAATGGCGACCGCCGCGTGCGCATGGGCAACCTCGCTTTCGTCGGCTCGCATTCGATCAACGGCGTCTCGGCGCTGCACACCGATCTGATGAAGGAGACGGTGTTTGCCGATCTCCACAAGCTCTATCCCGACCGCATCAACAACAAGACCAACGGCATCACGCCCAGGCGCTGGCTGATCCAGTGCAATCCGGGCCTGACCGCGCTTGCCCGCGAAGCGATCGGGAACCGCTTCATGGACGACATCGAAGCGATCAAGGATCTCGATCCTCTTGCCGGCGACGCCGCCTTCCGCGAGAAGTTTGCCGCCGTGAAGCGCCAGAACAAGGTGAGGCTTGCAAACCTAGTCGCCGACCGGCTCGGCATCAGGCTCGATCCTTCGGCGCTGTTCGACATCCAGGTCAAGCGCATCCACGAATACAAGCGCCAATTGCTCAATATTCTGGAGGCGATCGCGCTCTACGACCAGATCCGCTCGCATCCCGAGCGGGACTGGATGCCGCGGGTTAAATTCTTCGGCGGCAAGGCGGCGCCGAGCTACCACAACGCCAAGCTCATCATCAAACTGGCCAACGACGTCGCCCGGGTAATCAACGGCGATCCCTCGACGCGCGGCCTGCTCAAGGTTGTGTTTGTCCCGAACTACAATGTCAGCCTCGCCGAGGTAATGATGCCGGCGGCCGATCTTTCCGAGCAGATCTCGACCGCCGGCATGGAGGCTTCCGGCACCGGCAACATGAAGTTTGCCCTCAACGGCGCCTTGACCATCGGCACGCTCGACGGCGCCAATGTCGAGATCAAGGAGCGCGTCGGCGACGACAACATCTTCATCTTCGGCCTCACCACCGCCGAGGTCGCCGAACGCCGCGACAACGGCTACAATCCGCGCGGCGTGATCGCGTCCTCGCCGGAGTTGTCGCAGGCGGTGTCGGCGATCTCCTCCGGCGTCTTCTCGCCTGACGATCCCAACCGTTACCGCGACCTCATGAACGGCCTTTATCAGAGCGACTGGTTCATGGTGGCGGCCGATTTCGACTCCTACGCCGCCTGCCAGCGCGAGGTCGACGATGTCTGGCGCAACAGTCCAGACTGGTACGCGCGCGCCATCCGCAATGTCGCCCGCGTCGGCTGGTTCTCGTCCGATCGCACCATTCGCCAATACGCGAAAGAAATCTGGAACGTACCTGTCTGATGTGATTGCATGAGGCCGCCGACAACGTGGACGTGCATGTCGCCCAAAAATGCCTAGCCGTTTTGGGCCAACATATCCACAAACCAGGGAGGGACGCCGCCTGATGAGGAAGCCGCGCGCGACCGCTGCACCAAGCGGGCCGGACGGACTGGCGCCAGCCGGCGATGTCGCGGCCATTGTCGCCGGAACGCATGGCGATCCCTTTGCCATTCTGGGTGTGCACGCGGCCGGCAAGGGCTTTGTCGCTCGCTGCTTCGTGCCCAATGCCGAATTCGTCACCGCCTATACGCTCACCGGCAAGGAAGCCGGGGAACTCGTGCGCAGCAACGATACCGGCTTCTTCGAGGGCAAGCTGTCGATCCGCAAGCGTCAGCCGCTGCGCTATCACGCGAGGAATGCCGGCGGCGACTGGTGGCTGACCGACCCTTATTCCTTCGGCCCGGTGCTAGGCCCGATGGACGACTACTACATGGCGGAGGGCTCGCACCTGAGGCTCTTCGACAAGCTCGGCGCCCATATCATCGAGCATGAAAGCGCCACCGGCGTGCATTTCGCGGTATGGGCGCCCAACGCCCGGCGCGTCTCGGTGGTCGGCGCCTTCAACGACTGGGACGGCCGCCGGCACACCATGCGCGACCGCAAGGACACCGGTATCTGGGAGCTGTTCATTCCGGACCTCGGCGCCGGCCAGCCTTACAAGTTCGAGATCATCGGTCCCGACGGCGTGCGCCTGCCCCTCAAGGCCGATCCGTTCGCCTTCGAGTCCGAGCTGCGCCCGGCGACCGCTTCGGTGACGGCGCCGCCGATGGCGCATCAATGGGGCGACGAGGCCCATCGCAGCTTCTGGCAAAAGGCCGATCCGCGGCGCGAGGCGATCTCGATCTACGAGGTCCATGCCGGCTCGTGGCAGCGCCGCGATGACGGCACCTTTCTCAGCTGGGACGAGCTCGCCGCGCAGCTTATTCCTTACGTGGTCGAAACCGGCTTCACCCATATCGAGTTCCTGCCGATCTCGGAGCACCCCTACGATCCGTCCTGGGGCTACCAGACGACCGGCCTTTATGCGCCGACCGCGCGCTTCGGCGACCCCGACGGCTTCGCCCGCTTCGTCGACGGCGCGCATCGTGCCGGCGTCGGCGTCATCCTCGACTGGGTGCCGGCGCATTTCCCCGTCGACGAGCATGGGCTGGTGAAGTTCGACGGCACCGCGCTCTACGAGCATGCCGACCCGCGCCAGGGTTTTCACCCCGACTGGAATACCGCCATCTACAATTTCGGCCGCCGCGAGGTGGTGTCGTTCCTCGTCAACAACGCGCTGTTCTGGGCCGAAAAATACCATGTCGACGGTTTGCGCGTCGACGCTGTCGCCTCGATGCTCTACCTCGATTATTCGCGCAGGTCGGGCGAGTGGATTCCCAACGAGAAAGGTGGGCGCGAGAATTTGCAGGCGGTCAGCTTCCTGCAGAAGATGAACAAGGAGCTTTACGGCCATCATCCCTGGGTGATGACGATCGCCGAAGAATCGACCTCATGGCCGAAGGTATCGCAGCCGGTGCATGAAGGCGGGCTCGGCTTCGGCTTCAAATGGAACATGGGCTTCATGCACGACACGCTGGAGTATTTCTCCAAGGAGCCGATCTACCGCAAGCACCATCACAACGACATCACCTTCGGCCTGGTCTACGCTTTTTCCGAGAATTTCGTGCTGCCGCTCTCTCATGACGAGGTCGTGCACGGCAAGGGCACGCTGCTCCACAAGATGGCAGGCGACGACTGGCAGAAATTCGCCACTCTGCGCGCCTACTACGCCTTCATGTGGGGTTATCCCGGCAAGAAGCTCCTGTTCATGGGCCAGGAATTCGCCCAGCGCCGCGAGTGGAGCGAGGAACGCGCGCTCGACTGGAATCTGCTGGAGCACGCCCCGCACCGCGGCGTCCGGCAGGCGGTGCGGGACTTGAACTACCTCTATCGTTCGCGCCCGGCGCTGCATGCGCGCGACTGCGAGCCGGAAGGCTTCTCCTGGCTGATCGTCGACGATCGCGACAATTCGGTCTTTGCCTGGCTGCGCAGCGCGCCGGACGGCAACCCGATCGCCGTCATTTCCAACTTCACGCCGGTGCCGCGCGAGAACTATCGCGTGCCGCTGCCGAAGGCGGGCGAGTGGCGCGAGATCATCAACACTGACGCCGCCGAGTATGGCGGCTCCGGCACGGGCAATGGCGGCATGATCGTGGCGAGCAGGGAAGGGGGCGGCACGTCGGCGACGATGCTCTTGCCGCCGCTGTCGACGATCATGCTGGAATTCGTCGCGGACGAAGCAAAGGTCCGGACAGCTTAGGAGGGAGGCAAACGATGGCAGAGATCAAGAGAACCCAGCCGCTGGCGCGCGATGCCATGGCCTATGTGCTGGCCGGCGGCCGCGGCAGCCGCCTCAAGGAGCTGACCGACCGGCGCGCCAAGCCCGCCGTCTATTTCGGCGGCAAGACGCGCATCATCGATTTTGCGCTGTCCAATGCGCTCAACTCCGGCATTCGCCGTCTCGGCGTCGCCACCCAATACAAGGCGCACTCGCTGATCCGCCACCTGCAGCGTGGCTGGAACTTCCTGCGCCCCGAACGAAACGAGAGCTTCGACATCCTGCCCGCCTCGCAGCGCGTCTCGGAAACGCAGTGGTACGAGGGCACGGCGGATGCGGTCTACCAGAACATCGATATCATCGAGGCCTATGGCCCCGAATACATGGTCATCCTAGCCGGCGACCACATCTACAAGATGGATTACGAGCTGATGCTGCGCCAGCACGTCGATGCCGGCGCCGATGTCACCGTCGGCTGCCTCGAAGTGCCGCGCATGGAGGCGACCGGCTTCGGCGTCATGCATGTCGACAAGAAGGACACCATCATCTCCTTCATCGAGAAACCCGCCGACCCGCCCGGCATACCGGACAAGCCGGACCATGCGCTGGCCTCGATGGGCATCTATGTCTTCAAGACCAAGTTCCTGATGGAGCAGTTGCGCCGCGACGCGGCCGAGCCAGGATCCAGCCGCGACTTCGGCAAGGACATCATCCCCTACATCGTCCAGCACGGTAAGGCGATCGCCCACCGCTTCGCCAAATCCTGCGTCCGCTCCTCGCACGAGTCGGAGCCTTACTGGCGCGACGTCGGGACGGTGGACGCCTATTGGGAAGCCAATATCGACCTGACCGATGTCACGCCCGAACTCGATCTCTACGACCGGGATTGGCCGATCTGGACCTATGCCGAATTGAAGCCGCCGGCCAAATTCGTGCATGACGAGGACGGCCGTCGCGGCGAGGCGATCTCCTCGCTGGTGTCCGGCGACTGCATCGTTTCCGGCGCATCGCTGCGCCGCAGCCTGATCTTCACCGGCGCGCGCATCAATTCCTATTCGAAGCTCGAGGAAGTGGTGATGCTGCCCGACGTTCAGGTTGGGCGCAACGCGCGCCTCAAGCGCGTCGTCATCGACCATGGCGTCCACATCCCGGAGGGACTGGTGGTCGGCGAGGATGCGGCACTCGACGCCAAGCGCTTCCGCGTTTCGGAAAAGGGCATATGCCTGATCACTCAGGATATGATCAACAAGCTGTCAACCTGATAGGGTTGATCGGCAAGTTGTCAGCCTGATCAACAAGCTGTCACTTTAGCCGTGGATCTTAGGCGCATGCAGGTTCTGTCCGTCACGCCCGAAATCTTCCCGCTGATCAAGACCGGCGGGCTTGCCGACGTGACCGGTGCCCTGCCGATCGCGCTCGCCAGCAAGGGCGTGGCGATGCGCACGCTCATCCCCGGCTACCCGGTGGTGATGGACGCCTTCAAGAAAAAGAAGGCCGTCTACCAGTACCCGCTGCTGCAGGGCGGCAAGGCTTCGGTTCATGCGGTCAAGATCGGCGAGCTCGAGCTCTTCGTGCTCGACGCGCCGCATCTTTTCGACCGCCAGGGCGGGCCCTATGGTACCGCCTCCGGCTCCGACTGGCCCGACAACTGGCGGCGCTTCGCGGCGCTGAGCCAGGTCGGCGGCGACATCGCCGGCGGCGCGATCTCCGGCTACCAGCCAGATATCGTGCATGCCCATGACTGGCAGTCGGCAATGACGCTCGCCTATATGCGCTACGGCAACGCGATCGGCGTGCCGTCGCTGATCACCGTGCACAACCTTGCTTTTCAGGGACAGTTCGGCTCCGGCATTTTCGGCGAGCTCGGCCTGCCGGGCGTGGCGATGCAGCTCGATGGCGTCGAATACTATGGCGGCGTCGGCTTCCTCAAGGCCGGCCTGCAGGCCGCCTGGGCGATCACCACGGTGAGCCCGACCTACGCGCAGGAAATCCGCTCGCCGGAATTCGGCATGGGCCTCGACGGCCTGATCAACATGCGCGCCGTCGACCTCTACGGCATCGTCAACGGCATCGATGTCGACATCTGGAACCCGGCGACCGACAAGCACCTGGTAGCCAACTACTCGGCCGAGACGCTGGAAGCGCGCGCCCTGAACCGCAAGGCCGTGGAGGACCGTTTCAGTCTCGAGCCTGACGACAGCCCGATCGTCTGCGTGGTCAGCCGTCTGACCTGGCAGAAGGGCATGGACATATTGGCCGCGGTCGTCGACGGCATCGTTCAGCGCGGAGCACGGCTGGCGGTTCTGGGCTCGGGCGATGCCGGCCTCGAAGGCTCGCTGCTCGCCGCGGCCGCGCGGCATCGCGGCCGCGTCGGCGTCGTCATCGGCTATGACGAGGCGCTCTCCCACATCATGCAGGGCGGTTGCGACGCCATCGTCATCCCTTCACGCTTCGAGCCCTGCGGCCTGACCCAGCTCTATGGATTGCGCTATGGCTGCGTGCCGGTCGTCGCCCGCACCGGCGGCCTCGCCGACACCATCATCGACGCCAACGAGGCGGCACTTTCGGCCGGCGTCGCCACCGGTTTCCAATTCGCGCCGAACAATGGCGGCGCCCTCCTGCACGCCATCCGTCGCCTGGTCGAAGCGCATGCCAGACCAGCCGCCTGGGCCTCGCTCCAGCGCCAGGGCATGAAGGCCGACGTTTCCTGGGACAAGAGCGCCGAGAAATATGTCGAACTCTATCGCTTGCTGCTTTCAAAAAGGGCTGCCTGAAGCATGATACGGACCGTCCCCACCAAACCCTATACCGACCAGAAGCCCGGCACCTCCGGCCTGCGCAAGAAGGTGCCTGTCTTCCAGCAGGAGCACTATGCCGAGAACTTCATCCAGTCGATCTTCGACGCTCTGGAGGGTTTTCAGGGCAAGACGCTGGTGATCGGCGGCGACGGCCGTTTCTACAACCGCGAGGTCATCCAGACGGCCATCGCCATGGCCGCTGCGAACGGCTTCGGCAAGGTGATGGTCGGGCAGGGCGGCATCCTGTCGACGCCAGCCGCGTCCAACATCATCCGCAAATACAAGACCTTTGGCGGCATCATCCTGTCGGCCAGCCACAATCCGGGTGGCCCGCACGAGGACTTCGGCATCAAATACAATGCCGGCAACGGCGGCCCTGCGCCGGAGAAGATCACCGACGCGATCTTCGAAAAGACCAAGACGATCTCGAGCTTCAAGATCGCCGACATCGGCACCGTCGACATCGACACGATCGGCACCTTCCAAGCCGGCGGCATGACGGTCGAGGTGTTCGACCCGGTCAAGGACTATGCCGAGCTGATGGAGAGCCTGTTCGACTTCGACGCCATCCGCGCCAATTTCAAATATGGCTTCCGCATGCGCTTCGACGCCATGCACGCGGTGACCGGCCCCTATGCCAAGGAGATCCTCGAGCGTAGGCTCGGCGCCCCGAACGGGACCTGCCGCAATTTCAAGCCGCTGCCCGATTTCGGCGGCCATCACCCCGATCCGAACCTGGTCCATGCCAAACATCTCTATGACGAGATGATGGGGCCGGACGCGCCGGATTTCGGCGCCGCTTCCGACGGTGACGGCGACCGCAACCTGATCATCGGCAAGGGCATCTTCGTAACGCCCTCGGATTCGGTGGCGATGCTGGCCGCCAACGCGCATCTGGCGCCCGGCTACAAGGAAGGCCTGAAGGGCATCGCCCGCTCGATGCCGACCAGCGGAGCGGCCGATCGCGTCGCCGAGAAGCTCGGCGTCGGCATCTACGAGACGCCGACCGGCTGGAAGTTTTTCGGCAATCTGCTCGACGCCGGCATGGCGACGATCTGCGGCGAGGAAAGCGCCGGCACCGGTTCTAACCATGTGCGCGAGAAGGACGGGCTGTGGGCCGTGCTTCTGTGGCTCAACATCCTCGCCGTGCGGGGCGAGAGCTGCAAGGACATCGTCACCAAGCACTGGGAAACCTACGGCCGCAACTATTATTCGCGCCACGACTATGAGGAGGTCGAGACAGACCGCGCCAACGCACTGGTCGACGAATTGCGCGCCAAGCTCGGCTCGCTGCCCGGCACCAGCGTGCGCGGCATGAAGATCGCCAGCGCCGACGACTTCGCCTATCACGACCCGGTCGACGGCTCGGTGAGCAAGAACCAGGGCATCAGGATCCTGTTCGAGGGCGGCTCGCGCGTCGTGTTCCGGCTCTCCGGCACCGGCACTTCCGGCGCCACGCTGCGCGTCTATATCGAGCGTTACGAGCCCGACAAGGCGAGGCATGACCTCGACACGCAGGAAGCGCTCGCCGACCTCATCGCCGCCGCCGACGACATCGCCGGCATCAAGAGCCACACCGGTCGCAACAAGCCGAGCGTGATTACTTGAAAATGGTGAGGATTTCCCCTTCTCCCCTTGTGGGAGAAGGTGGCCGAGCGAAGTTCGGACGGTTGAGGGGTGCTCCAGCTTGGCGCAAACCCGTGTCCAGAACATCGACGCCTCATTCCTTCCAACGCCCCTCATCCGTCTCGGCGCTGCGCGCCGATCCACCTTCTCCCACAAGGGGAGAAGGGAAGAGGCCCGCATGACCCTCGGCGCCAGCATCACTCCCGAAGGCATCCGCTTTGCCGTTTGCTCCTCATCGGCCAGACGTCTTTGGGTCTCGCTCTTCGACGACAGCGGCGCGCGCGAGATCGACCGGCTGGAACTCAACCCGGAAGGCGAGGGCGTGCATGCACTCCTTGTCCCCGGCCTTGGGAACGACACGCGTTACGGTTTTCGCGCCGACGGCGACTATGCGCCGGAGCGCGGCCTCTGGTTCGATCCGAACAAGCTTCTCATCGATCCGTATGCCGTCGAGGTCGATCGTCCATACCAATATCACTGGAGGCTGGCCGCCAAACGCAATGAAGGCGCCGACACGTCCTCGCTCATGCCAAAGGCAATTGCGCATTCCCTGCCCAAACCGCAGCCGCCCCAGCCGCCGCTGTTCCGGCCCGGCGGCCTGATTTACGAACTCAACGTCCGCTCCTTCACCAGGCTGCATCCGGACGTCCCCGAGGCCCAGCGCGGCACCATCGCGGCGCTTGCCCATCCGGCTGTCGTCGAGCATCTGAAGCGTCTCGGCGTTTCCGCCGTCGAGTTGATGCCGATCACGGCCTCGATCGACGAGCGCCATTTGCCGCCGCTGGGGCTGAACAATGCCTGGGGCTACAACCCCGTCACCTTCATGGCGCTCGATCCCCGCCTGGCTCCGGACGGCCTGAGCGAATTGCGCGATACCGTCGCGGCGCTGCGTGAAGCGGGTATCGGCACGATCCTCGACCTCGTATTCAACCACACCGGCGAAAGCGACCGGCTCGGGCCGACACTGTCGCTGCGCGGCCTCGACGCCCGGACCTATTACCGGCACATGCCGGACGGCCGACTGGCCAATGACACCGGCACCGGCAACACCGTCGCCTGCGACCACCCGGTCGTGCAGAGGATGGTGCTCGATACGCTGCGCCATTTCGTCCGCCATGCCGGCGTCGACGGCTTCCGCTTCGATCTAGCGCCGGTGCTCGGCCGCGTTGACGGCACGTTCGATCCGGAGGCGCCGCTTCTCGAAGCCATCGCCGGCGACCCCGTGCTCGCCGACCGCGTGCTGATCGCCGAGCCATGGGATATTGGCGCGACGGGCTACCAACTCGGCAATTTCCGGCCGCCATACCTTGAATGGAACGACCGCTATCGCGATGACGTCCGGCGCTTTTGGCGCGGCGACGCGGGCGCGATCGGCGCTTTAGCCACGCGGCTTGCCGGTTCCTCCGATGTGTTCGGCGGGGCGGGGCAGCCGGTGAGCCGCAGCGTCAATTTCATCGCCGCGCATGACGGCATGACGCTGGCCGACATCGTTGCCTATGAGAAGAAGCACAATGCGGCCAATGGCGAGCACAATCGCGACGGCCACAATGACAATCTGTCGTGGAACAGCGGTGTCGAGGGCGAGACGGATGACGCCGAAATCGCCAAGGCCCGCTTCGATGACCAGCGCGCGCTGCTTGCGACGCTCTTTGCCTCGCGCGGCACCATCATGCTGACCGCCGGCGACGAGTTCGGCCGCACACAGAAGGGCAACAACAACGCCTATGCGCAGGACAACGCCATCACCTGGCTCGACTGGGCCGGCCGCGACCGGGCGCTGGAGCGGTACACAGCAGCGCTTGCGCAACTGCGCCGTGCCTTTCCACCGTTATCCGACACGAATTTCCTGACCGGCAAAGCTGCAGACGGAATGGAAATCCCGGACGTCGAGTGGTTGACCGAGACCGGCGCACCGCTCGGCGAGGCCGATTGGAACGATCCCGGCCGTCACCGCCTCGTC
The DNA here is from genome assembly GCF_004023325.1 of Mesorhizobium sp. M1A.F.Ca.ET.072.01.1.1. NCBI lineage: Bacteria > Pseudomonadati > Pseudomonadota > Alphaproteobacteria > Hyphomicrobiales > Phyllobacteriaceae > Mesorhizobium > Mesorhizobium sp. M1A.F.Ca.ET.072.01.1.1. Next base: position 18,775 of record NZ_RZSF01000096.1, read on the forward strand.
ATGATCCTCGGCGATAGCCATCGCGGTCGCCTTGCCGTCATGGTCAATGGCGACCGCCGCCAATGCGTCTTCTCCTTGCCGCTGCGACATGGCTACGAGTGGCGTCCGGCGATCGACACGCGGGCGATCGACCTTGCGCGGCCGCTGCCCGGCCGCACCGTCAATTTCATGATCGAGCGCAGGGCGGCCGGAAAGGCCCATGCCGGGAAGGGTTCGTAATGGCTGGTGACAATGCCGAATGGTGGCGCGGCTGCGTGATCTACCAGATCTATCCGCGCTCCTTCCAGGATACGACCGGCGACGGCAGCGGCGATCTCAAGGGAATAACGTCGCGTCTTGCCCATGTCGCTTCGCTCGGCGTCGACGCCGTCTGGCTCTCGCCCTTCTTCAAGTCGCCGATGGCCGACATGGGCTATGACGTGTCGGACTATCGCGATGTCGATCCGATGTTCGGCACACTGGAGGATTTCGACGCGCTGGTCGCCGAGGCGCACCGGCTCGGCCTCAAGCTCATCATCGACCAGGTGATCTCGCATTCGTCCGACAAGCACGAATGGTTTGTCGAGAGCCGCGCCAGCCGCGACAACGCCAAGGCGGACTGGTATGTCTGGGCCGACGCCAAGCCGGATGGCAGCGCGCCCAACAACTGGCAATCGCTGTTCGGCGGGCCGGCCTGGGAGTGGGACGCCACCCGCCGGCAATACTACATGCACAATTTTCTCGCCTCGCAGCCGGATCTGAATTTCCACAATCCGGAGGTGCAGGATGCGGTCCTTGACACCGTGCGCTTCTGGCTGGAGCGCGGCGTTGACGGGTTCCGGCTGGATACCGTGAACTACTACGTCCACGACCGCTGGCTGCGCGACAACCCGCCGCTGGCTTCAAGCGTCGCCGGCACCAACGTCGCCACCACCACCTACGCCTTCCAGGAGCATCTCTTCGACAAGACGCGCCCCGAGAATCTCGATTTCCTGAAGCGCTTGCGCGTGTTGCTCGACGAATATCCGGACCGTGCCGCCGTCGGCGAAGTGGGCGACGAGGAGCGCTCGCTGCAGACGCTCGCCGCCTACACCTCCGGCGGCGACAAATTGCAGATGTGCTACACTTTCGACCTGCTCGGCCCGCAATTCTCGGCCGCCCATGTGCGCGGCTGCGTCGAGGCGTTCGAGAACGCGGTTGCCGACGGCTGGGTCTGCTGGGCCTTCTCCAACCACGACGTCATGCGCCATGTCAGCCGCTGGACGCAGCCCGGCGAAAATCCTGATGCGGTAGCGAAATTCGCGATCGCGCTGCTGTCCTGCTTGCGCGGCTCGATCTGCCTCTACCAGGG
>NZ_RZSF01000097.1:0-20062 GCF_004023325.1 Mesorhizobium sp. M1A.F.Ca.ET.072.01.1.1
CATACATGAAGTTGGAGGGCAGCCAGGCCGAACCGCCCGGTCCGCCGCTGGTCAGCGCCACGACAAGGTCATAGGACTTGATGGCCAGATGCGCGAGCACGATGAAGGCCGACAGGAACACCGGCCTGAGCAGCGGAATGACGATGCGGCGGTAGAGCTGGAACGTGGTTGCGCCGTCGATCTGCGCGGCTTTCATGATCTCACCGTCGATGCCGCGAAGCCCGGCCAGGAACATCGCCATGATGAAGCCGGAAGCCTGCCAGACGCCGGCGATCACCACCGTGTAGATGACGAAATCCTTGTTCTTGATCCAGTCGAAATGGAAGCTCGTCCAGCCCCATTGGTGTAGCGTCTGCTCGAGACCGAGGCCGGGGTCGAGGAACCATTTCCAGGCGACGCCGGTGACGATGAAGGAGAGCGCCATCGGATAGAGATAGATCGGCCGCAGCATGCCTTCGCCGCGGATCTTCTGGTCGAGCAGGATGGCCAGGAACAGGCCGAGCGCCAGGCAGATCAGGATGTAGAGGAAGCCGAAAATGCCCATGTTGGTGATCGAGGTGTACCAGCTCGACGGCGGGTCGCTCTCGAAGGTCCAGCGCCACAGCCGCTGATAGGCGCGGGCGCCGGTGATGTCGTAGGATGGGAAGGTCTTGGAGTTGGTGAACGACAGATAGATCGTCCACAGGATGAAGCCATAGACGAAGACGATCGTCGCCGCGAAGCTCGGCGCCAGGACGATCTTCGGCAAAAGGTCCTGCAATCGCGAGCGGACGGAGGCGCCGGGACGGGCGTCGTGTTCCGGCGTCAGCTTGATTTGGGTTTCGGCGACTGTGCTCATCGGCTTATCCAGTACCGGTTATTGGGGACCAGCCAGCGTGCGGCGCACACAAGGCAGCAATCCCGTATATCGTCTCGACAGGAGACCTCCCCCGCCGGAGCGGGGGAGACTCGAGTGGTTTTGTTTATGCAATTCCGAACGGAAAACCGCTATGCACTTTTCCTGGAATTGCTCCAGCAAAACGCCTTACTTGGCGTCTTCGATCGCCTTGACCAATTCGGTCACGGCTTCGTCCGAGGTCTTGATCTGGCCATGGACGAACTTCGAGATGACGTCCTTGTAGGCGTTGGCGACAGCCGGGGGCGCGCCATAGCCCTGGGCCAACGAGCCGAACAGCTTGCCGCCTTCGTTAGCCGCCTTAAGGTCGGCGATGCCCTTCTTGCCGCAAGCATCGAAGTCGGTGTCCGGCACGTCGGTACGGGCGGGGACCGAGCCCTTCACGACATTGAAAGCCGACTGGAAGCTCTTCGACAGGGTGGCGGTGGCCAGAGCGACCTGCGCGGCCTTGCGGTCGTCCGGAACGTTGAACATGCCGAACATGTCGGAGTTGTAGATCACCGAACCGTCGGTGCCCGGGAAGCGGTAGCAGAGGAAGTCCGTGCCCGGGGTCTTGTTGGCGGCGTGGAACTCGCCCTTGGCCCAGTCGCCCATGACCTGAACCAGCGCATCGCCCTTGATGACCATGGCGGTGGCGAGGTTCCAGTCGCGGCCCGAGAAGTTCGGGTCGACATAGGTGACGAGCTTGGCGAGGTTGTCGAACGACTTCTTCATCGTGTCGGACTTGAGCGACTCCTCATCGAGGTCGTTCATCGCCTTCTTGTAGAATTCCGGTCCGCCGGTCGACAGCACGACGGAGTCGAACATGGTCGCTTCCTGCCAGTTCTGGCCGCCAAGCGCGAGCGGGATGACGCCAGCGGCCTTGGCCTTGTCGAGCAGGGCGATGAAGTCGTCGAAGGTCTTCGGCTCGGTGCCGCCGATCTTGTCCATCACGGCCTTGTTGATCCACAGCCAGTTGACCGAGTGGACGTTGACCGGAGCCGCGACCCACTTGCCGTCATAAACGGAGAACTTCTGCAGGGCGGCCGGAACGCTCTTGTCCCAGCCTTCCTTCTTGGCGGTCTCGGTGAGGTCGCCCATGACGCCGGCAGCGGCATAGTCGAGCACGGTGTAGCCCAGCATCTGCGAGGCGGTCGGATAGTTGCCGGCCGCGACCATTGCCTTCAGCGCGGTCATGGCGGCGTCGCCGCCGCCGCCGGCCACCGGCACGTCCTTCCAGGCATAGCCTTCCTTGGCCAGATCCTGCTTCAGCACGTTCAGAGCAGCCGCTTCGCCGCCCGACGTCCACCAATGCAGCATCTGCACTTCCTTGACGTCCGCGGCATGCGCCGAGAACGCAAAGCTCGTCGCAAGAGCCGTTCCGATAAGCAGTTTGCGCAACATGTACTACCTCCCTTGTTGCATTCACATAACCGGCGGGGTGACCGCCGGGGTCTCCCAACTCAGCCGAGCCACCATCCGGTGCGCTGGCCGCGATGAAACTGGATTGTCTTTTCCTCGGTATAGTCCTCGACGGCGCGTTTGCCGAGTTCGCGTCCGAGACCGGATTGCTTGTAGCCGCCGAAGGGCAGTTCGGGATAACCCTCCATGAACGTATTCACCCAAACCGTCCCCGAACGCACACCGCGCGCCACCGACATGCATGTGTCGATGCTCGCGCTCCACACTCCCGCAGACAGACCATAGGGCGTGTTGTTGGCGATGTGCAATGCCCTTTCAATCGTTTCAAAAGTGAGCACGGACAGCACCGGCCCGAAGACTTCCTCGCGCGCGATTTCCATGTCCTCGGTAACGTTGCGGACAATGGCCGGATCGAGATACTGGCCGGCGTTGGAGGCGAGCTGTTCGCCGCCGCTGAAGACGCTGCCGCCGCCGGTTTTGGCCGCCTTCACATAGCCGGCTACCTTCGCCATGTGGTCGGCCGAGATCATCGCGCCGACCTTGGTGCGGTCGTCAAGCGGATCGCCGACTTTCACCCTCTCGGCCAGCGCCTTGACTGCGCCGAGAAAGTCGTCCGCGATCGCCTCATGCACGATCAGCCGACTGCCGGCATTGCAGCATTCGCCGGCGTTGAAGAAGCCGCCGAAGACTGCGGCATCCGCCGCTGCTTCGAGATCGGCGTCGGGGAAGACGATCTGGCCGTTCTTGCCGCCGAGCTCCATCGACACCTTCTTCAGCGAACTGGACGCCGCCGCCATGGTCATCTTGCCGACGCGGGTCGAGCCGGTGAAGGACACCATCTCAACCAGCGGATGCCTGACCATCGGCGCGCCGACATCGCTACCCAGGCCAGCGAGGATGTTGACCACACCCGCCGGCAGGCCGGCCTCCAGCAGGATATCGCCGAGCACGAAGGTCGACGCCGAGGTCATCTCGCTCGGCTTGACCACGGCAGTGCAGCCGGCGGCGAGCGCGAAGGGCAGTTTCTGGCTGACGATCAAGAAGGGAAAATTCCACGGCGTGATGATCGAGACGACGCCGATCGGCTCGCGCAGCACCACGCCCAGCATGTCATCGCCGAGATTGGCGTAGCTCTCGCCATGGAGCGTGCGGGCAAGCGAAGCGGCATAGCGCCAGATGTCGACGGCGCCGCCGATCTCGCCGCGCGCCTGCGCGATCGGCTTGCCGGATTCCAACGCGTCGAGCCTGGCAATCTCTTCCAGTCGGCCCTCGATCAGATCGGCCGCTTTGAGCAGCACCGCGGCGCGTTCCGACGCCTTCATGCGCGGCCATGCGCCGGCCTCGAAGGCCTTGTGCGCGGCCTGCACCGCAGCGTCGACTTCCGCAGCACCCGCCTGCGCATAGCGTGAAACCGCAAAACCGTGGCCGGGGCTGATGCGTTCGATCGTGCGGCCATCCCGGGCATCGACATGTTTGCCGTCGATCAGAAGCTTGTACCTCTTCGGCGCCTCAGACGCTTCGACCGGCATGGAAATGTTAAGCGGTGCGTTCATCGTATCTTCTCTCAAGATCTCGAAAAGTCCGGCTTGTGCCTGGCCTTGAAGGCGCCGACACCGGCCTTGAGATCGCCGGTGAGCGCAATGAAGCCGCTGGCCAGCGCTTCCGTGGCGGCGGCGTCTTCCTCGCCTTCGGCAATGCCGATCATCAGCTTGGCGGCCTCGGTTGCGAGCGGACCACGCTCGGCGATCTTTTCTCCCCAGCGTTTTGCTTCATCCAAGGCCTTGCCGGTTTCGACCACGCGGTCGACGACGCCGAGGGCAAGCGCCTCGTTCGCCAGCAGGACTTCGCCCCCTATTGCCATGCGCCGTACCGTTTGCGCGCCGAAGCGGCGCACGGCGCGCTGCGTACCAGACCAGCCGGGCACGACGCCGATCGAGGTCTCGGGAAAGCCGAGCTTGATCTGGGTTTCGGCGACGCGAAAATCACAGGCGGCGGCCAATTCCAAGCCGCCGCCCAGCGCATGGCCGGACAGCACGGCGATGGTCGGTTGCCGAAGCCGCGCCAGGCGGTCGAAGACACGATGGCCGTAGCGCACCCATTGAACCTGGAAATCGGCGGCGCTTAATTGTGCCCAGGCCTCGACATCGCCGCCGGCGCAGAAGCCTTTGCCTTCGCCGCGGATGAGCACGACACGGACACCCTCGGTCAGCTCGGCCTTATCGAGTGCGGCTTCGAGCGCGCGCAGCATCGGAATGTCGAGCGCGTTGAACTTTTCCGGCCGCCTGAGCGTCACGGTACTGATCACGCCATCCTGCTCGAAGGTGACGAGGCGTTCAGCCATGCGCGCCTCCAAGCGAAGCGCCGCCATTGAGCGACAGGCCGATCGGCCGGTCCTGATAGAGCGACGCTGGCGTGATCTTGAGGTCGTTTGCGACGGCGAGCGGAGTGTCGGCCTGCGCCAGCACATCGCGTTCGAGATCGATGCCGGGCGCCAGCTCGGTCACCATCAGCCCGTCCTGGGTCAGCTTCATCACACAGCGTTCGGTGACATAGGTGATGTCCTGGCCTTGCGCGACCGCGCGCTTGCCGGAGAAGGAGATGTGCTCGACTTCCTCGACGATCTTTTTCACCTTGCCTTCCTGGTCGATGCGGATAGCGCTGTTCGCCAGCGAAAGCTTGGCGCCGGCATTGAAGAAGCCGGAGAAGACGATCTTCTTCGCCCGCGCGGTGATGTCGACGAAGCCGCCGGCGCCGGCCGTCACATGCGGTCGCGCCGAAAGCTTCGACACGTTGACCGAGCCGTGGCGGTCGATCTGCAGGAAGGACAGGAGCGAGGCATCAAAGCCGCCGGCCTGGAAATAGATGAACTGGTGCGGCGAGGGCATGATCGCCTCGGCATTCGAGGCGCAGCCGAACTTGAAGTCGAGCAGCGGCACGCCGCCGACCGCGCCCTGCTCGATCACCCAGGTGACCTTGCCGTGCTGGCCTTCCTCGAGAAGAATGCGCGGCACGTTGGCGGAGATGCCGAAGCCGATATTGACGGCCATGCCGTCGCGCAACTCCATGGCGACGCGGCGCGCGATCACCTTCTGGATGTTCATCTCCGGGGTGCGGAAGGTGGAGAGCGGCCGGAAGATCTCGCCCGAGATCGCCGGGTCGTAAGCCGTCTGCGTCGTCTGCAGCTGATTGGGCGCGACCACGATATGGTCGACCAAGACGCCGGGCACGCGCACATCGTGCGGCTTGAGGGTGCCGTTCTCGACGATGCGCTTCACCTGCGCAATGACGATGCCGCCATTGTTGCGCGCAGCCAATGCCTGTTCGAGACCGCCGAGATAGGCGCCCTCATGCTCGTAGGTGAGATTGCCGCGCTCGTCGGCGGAGGTGGCGCGGATGATCGAGACGTTGGGGATGACGGCGCGGAAATAGAGCCACTCCTCGCCGTCGAACTGTTGCACCGAGACGATCGGCTCGCTGGCGGCGGCGTTCATGGCGCAGCCCTGGTGGCGCGGGTCGGCGAAGGTGTCGAGGCCGACCTTGGTCAGCACGCCGGGACGCTTGGCGGCCGCCTCGCGATGCATGTCGAAGAGGATGCCGGAGGGCACGTTGTAGGCCGCGACCGAGTTGTCGCCGATCATCTGCCAGATCCGAGGCGGCTCGGCGGAGGAGGGGCCGGATGGATACGAGCCGCAGAGCGTGCGCTTGAGCAGGCCAGGCTTGGCGAGATGGTCGATGCCCTTGATGCCGTACATGTCGCCGGCGGCGATCGGGTGCAGCGTGGTGATCGCTCTCGGATGCCCTTCCGCATCGAAGCGCTCGCCGATGGCGGCGAGCACGGCGTCGGGGCAGCCGAGGCCGCTCGAGGACGACACCGAGACAATCATGCCGTCCTTCATCAGGCTGGCGGCATGCGCTGCCGTGACGAGCTTGCTCACGCGAGGCTCCCGAGTTGCGGATCGATGATCACGGCCTTGCCGGTCTTCGAGGATTGCAGCGCTGCTTCGGCGGATGCCAGCGACCAGATGCCGTCCTCGCCGGTGGCCGAAGGCTGGCCTTCGCCGCGGATCGCGGCATGGAACTGGCGTAGCGAGCGGGTGTAGAGGTCCTCGCGATCGAAGCTCAGCTCTTCCTCGCCATTTGCAGTGCGCAGCAGCACCGAGCCGACCGGCTTCTGCGTCATCACATCAGTGGCGATCAGCGAGCCCTCCGACCCATGCACTTCGAAACCGATGCCGGCGAATTTGATCGTGAAGCCTTCATGCGATTGCGCAATGACGCCGGACTTGAAGCGCCAGATGCACATCGCGCCGTCCTCCAGCCCGCCGCCGGCCATGCCGGCCGACTGTGTGAAGGCCGAGATCTCGACCGGATCGTCGCCGAGCACGAAGCGCAGCGTGTCGGCATCATGCACCGTGATGTCGAGCACCACGCCGCCCCCGGCTTCGGGCCTGGTGATGCGCCAGCCCTGCAGGCTTTCAGGCAGATAGACGGAATGGAAGACACGCGCGGCGATCGGCTTACCGATACGGCCGGTTGCGATCGCCTCGCGCATCGCCCGGTGCGCGCCGGCATTGCGCAGATGATGGTTGGTGCCGAACACGATGCCGGCTTTCCTGGCCGCCGCCACCATCTTGCGCGCATCGGCGCTGGTCAGCGCCAGCGGCTTTTCGCAGAGCACATGCCTGCCGGCCTTGATGGCGGCCAGCCCCTGTTCGAGATGCAGCTCATTGGTGGTCGAGATGTAAACGGCATCAATGTCCGAGCCAAGCAGCGCATCGAGCGTCGAGACGGCTTTAGGAATGCCGTTTTCCTTGGCGTAGCCTTGAGCCCGCTCTGCGCTGGAGCTCATCACGGCGGCAACCGCGCCGTCGGCCTGCGCGCGAATGGCGTTGACCATGAACTGCCTGGCGATCGTGCTCGCACCGATCAGGCCCCATCTCACGCTCATGCCGCGTCTCCCATTCCAGTGCCGTGCGCGCTGCGGCTCGGGCCGCAGCTTTCCCTGACGACGAGGCTGACCGCGCCGATATGGTCCTCGGCGCGCGTCGTGCGCGACTGGATCATCTTCAGCATGACGTGCGCGGCGCGCTCGCCAAGGCCTGGGGTGTCGACGGCGACGCTGGTCAGCGCCGGCATGTAGTGCTCGGCTTCGGCCACGTCGTCGAAACCGACCACGGCGAAGTCGGCCCCGGCCTCCAGGCCGCGCTTGCGCAGCGCGAGCATGACGCCGAAAGCGACGGCGTCGTTGAAGCAAAGCGCGGCTGTCGGCGGCTCGGCTGCCGCAAGCGCGGTCTCCAGGCAGGCCATGCCGCCTCTGCGGCTGGTCTCGCCTTCGACGATCGTCCGGTTGGCGGCCAGGATGCCAAGCGCCTCGCAAGCCTCGATGAAGCCGCCAAGCCTGTCGTGATAGACAACGAGGTCGGACGAACCGCCGAAGAAAGCCAGCCGGCGGTGGCCTTTGCCGATCAGATGCTGGGTGGCGAGATAGGCGCCGCGATGGTTGTCGGGCGCGATTGCCGGGATGCGGCTCTCGGGCAGGCGGCGCATGGCGAAGACGACCGGCACGCCGGCAGCCTCGATGCGGCGGAAGGCGCCAGGCGTGGTGCCGCGCGCCGGCGAGACGATCAAACCGGCGACGCCCTGTTCCAGCAGCGACTTCAGCACTTCTTCCTGGCGGACCGGATTTTCCGCGGTGTTGGCGATGAAGGGCACGATGCCTGCGGCCTGAAAGACGCGCTCCATGCCAACCGCCAGCTCGGCGAAGAAGGGATTGGTGAGATCGTTGATCACCATGCCGATGACGTTGGAATGCGCCTTGCGCAGGTTGGCGGCGCCGCGGTTGTAGACATAGCCGACATCCTCGATCGCCTTGCGGACCTTGACCGCGGTCTCAGGCCGGATCAGCCCGCTGCCTTGCAGCACGAGCGATACCGTCGATTTGGACACGCCGGCCTCGCGGGCGATGTCCAGGATCGTCGCCTTGGCCCGGCTGGCCATATCCGTGCTTCCTCTGCGTCCGGCGCTAAAATTTATTGGAACGTTCTAAACATTGCGTCGAACCGGAGTCAACTGGGAATCATGTCGATTTCGAAAAATTGATCGATGGCCAGAAAATGTATGGGCTTAGGGCCGCAGCGCTGCGTTGGATCGCTTCAGTCGCAGGGATCATAAAGGTTCTTGATTTATTGGAACGTTCCATCTATAGGCTGCCACAAAGGGAGATTTCGATGGACATCATCCTGCCTGCGAAGAATGGCGATCGTGTCGGCTACCGGCTGGTCGGCCAACCGGCGCAGCCCATCATCGGCGCGGATTTCCCGCGCGTCGCCTATGCCGCTGCCCATGTTGTCGCCAACCCCTTCGCCATGACCGATCCCTGGTCGCGGCCGGCGGTCGACTGGGACAAGACCATGGCGTTCCGTCATCACCTGTGGCGGCTCGGCTTCCGCATCGCCGAGGCGATGGACACCTCGCAGCGCGGCATGGGTTTCGACTGGGCGAGCGCGAAAGAACTGATCCGGCGCTCGATCGCCGAGGCGCGCACGGTGAAAGGCGCCGATCTCGCTTCCGGCGCCGGCACCGACCATCTGGCGCCGGCCGCGGCAAAGTCGCTGGACGATGTGATCCGGGCCTATGAGGAGCAGTTCGCCTTTATCGAAGGCGGGGGCGGCAAGGCGATCATGATGGCAAGCCGCGCGCTGGCGGCCGTGGCCAAAGGCCCGGACGACTATGCCCGCGTCTACGACCGCATCCTCGGCCAAGCCTCCGGCAAGGTGATCCTGCACTGGCTGGGCGACATGTTCGATCCGGCGCTCAAGGGCTATTGGGGCAGCAATGATTTCGATACCGCCCTGGACACCGTGGTCGCCATCATCGAGCGGCACGCCGACAAGGTCGAAGGCATAAAGATATCGCTGCTCGACGCCCATAAGGAGGTGCTGCTGCGCGACCGCTTGCCTGAAGGCGTGGTGATGTTCACGGGTGACGATTTCAACTATCCGGAGCTGATCGCGGGGGACGGCAAGAGGCACTCGCATGCGCTGCTCGGCATCTTCGATGCCATCGCCCCGGTGGCCAACGCCGCGTTGGCCAGGCTCGCCGAGGGCGACCGGGCCGGCTATGACGCGCTGATGGCGCCGACCGTGCCGCTGTCGCGCAAGATCTTCGAAGCCCCGACGGAATTTTACAAGGCAGGCATCGTCTTCATGGCCTGGCTGAATGGCCACCAGGATCATTTCACTATGGTCGGCGGCATGCAGTCGGCGCGCGGCATCTGCCACTACGCCGATGTCTTCCGTCTCGCCGATCAGGCGGGATTGCTGGCCGATCCAGATCTCGCCGTCGCCAGGATGAAAGCGCTTTGCGCCGTCTCGGGCGTCTGAGAGGGTCGCCTCTCGCTTCCCTGCCGCTGGCGAAAATTGTAACCCTGATATCGGGCTTGGACCGGCAGCAGTCGAACTTCAACTGGAGGAGGTTGGCACCGCGGTCGTGGACCATCATTAGGCCGGCCGATCGGCAGTAGCGGCATGTTCCCGCAGGCCGAGGTCTAGACCCCAGTGGCTTTGCGAGAAATCCGCTTCAACCGGTGCGGATCGATCTGCGGTTCTGTGTCGATGAGCTTCTGCCTCGAACGATTGATCACATCTCGCGTTTGGGCGAGGAGTTTCCTGTCGCTCTCGGCTTGAAGAGGGCGCGGACGCGGATTGTCGGGAAATCGGTCTCGCATGGCGCGTCTCCGGTCTTGGTTCAGACGGGAGCGCGGTCGCTGTCTCTCAGCCGCCGGCGTCCTTTGCTAGTTGCCGACGATGAAGGTGAACTCGCGAGCGTCAGATCAGTTGCACTGCGGGCGTCAGAGATCTTCTGGGCCTTGCCGGAATATCCAGGCTCCCTCTCGGGCCGATTGCAATTCGCTGCGGATCCGTCGCGCTTGTTGCCGTTCGGCGTCGACTTCGGCTCGAAGCCGATACCGCTCGGCGCGCAATTTGATGGAATCTTTATAGACCTTCCAGAGACGGTCGTCGTCTTCGGCCATTGCAGCCAGTCCCCATTGGCGTGCAACGGAACGCGTCCGCTTTGGTTCCGGGGTCGCGGTTGGAAATCTTCGCCCCGGAGTTTCTGTGCCAATCGGCACATTGCGTTAGCTAAGTTATTGAAAGGATGGTGGGCGTGACAAGGATTGAACTTGTGACCCCTGCAATGTCAATGCAGTGCTCTCCCGCTGAGCTACACGCCCATCCGAAGCCGCGCATACACCATTTTTGGTCCGGCGCGTCAATAGCAGGAACAAGAAAAGAAAGCTCCGTTTGCCGCAGCGGCGGAAGCGCCAATGCCCAAAGCGCGTCGCGTCGAAACGGGTTCGAGTGACGCGCTTAGATCTTTGTTTAGTTGATGTCGTTTTCCCAGCCGCTGCGCCGTTTTGGACGACATGCGTCGGCCGGAAAAACCCTTTAGGCCGCCTGAAGCATCTTCTCGACCTCGTTGACGAGATCGCGCAGATGGAACGGCTTCGACAGCACCTTGGCGTCCTTGGGCGCCTTGGAATCCGGATTGAGCGCGACGGCAGCGAAGCCGGTGATGAACATGACCTTGAGGTCCGGATCAATCTCGGTGGCGCGGCGGGCAAGCTCGATGCCGTCCATCTCCGGCATGACGATGTCGGTCAGAAGCAGCGAAAAAGGCTCCTCGCGCAGCCGCTCATAGGCGCTGGCGCCGTTGTCGAAATCGCTCACCTGGTAGCCGGCGCGTTCCAGCGCCTTGACGAGGAACCGGCGCATATCGTCGTCGTCTTCCGCCAGAAGAATGCGTGCCATCGTATCCCGTCCGAATCACCCGCCCCAAGCCTGCCGCCGGGCAAGCCCGTTAACCATCCTGTATATGAGGAGGAGACGGTAAACATCAAGTGAACGTTGGCCTTGTCGCGACCACTTCGACTGTGCGTTTCGCGGGGCTGAAATGCTGGACATGCCGGGCGCAAGATGGCAGTTTCGCATCATGATGCAGTGCTTCGTCCTGGTTCGTTCAAATTGAAGACGGCAGCCGAGGATTTTTCGGTCACACCACCCTTCGAAATCCGATCGGGCGCCGAGCAACGCGTAGCTTTCCTGTTCAACTCGCCGCATAGCGGCCGCCATTATCCCGAGCGCTTCCTGGCCATGGTGCGGCTCGACCGCAACGCCATACGCCGCTCGGAGGATTGCTATGTCGATGAACTGTTCGGCGGCGCCGTCGCGCTCGGCGCGCCGATGCTGGCGGCAAATTTCCCGCGCGCCTATCTCGACGTCAACCGCGAACCGTGGGAACTCGATCCGCGCATGTTCGCGGAGCCGGTGCCGTCCTTCTGCAATATCCGTTCGGCCCGCGTCGCGGGCGGGCTGGGCACCGTGCCGAAGCTGGTGGGAGAGGGGCTCGACATCTATCCCGGGCGTCTGCCGCTTTCCGAGGCCGTGGGACGCATAGAGGCCGTCTACAAGCCCTATCACGAGACGCTGAAGCGGCTCTTGACCAGGACCCACGCCAGGTTCGGCTATGCCGTGCTGATCGACTGCCATTCGATGCCGGCCAGCGTCCGGGTCGGCGACAATGGCGCGCGGCCGGACTTCATCATCGGCGATCGTTTCGGCATTTCCGCCAGCGCGGCTCTAACCGAGAGGGCGATCGGCCTGCTCACCGGAATGGGCTACGCTGTCGCGCATAACAAGCCTTATGCCGGCGGCTTCATAACCGAGCATTACGGGCGGCCGGCGCGTCATCTCCACGCGCTGCAGATCGAGGTCAATCGCGGGCTCTACATGAACGAGCGGACATTCCAGAAATCGGCCGGCTTCGACGCTTTAGCCGACGACCTGACGCGGTTTTCGGCCGAACTGATTTCGATGCCCGGCCATCATTTCCTCGACCTGCCGCTCGCCGCCGAATGACGGCGGCGCTGGGAACCGCGGCTAAAAAAAGACCGCATCGTTTTCACGACACGGTCGAAGTCTAGGGAGGAAACGCCCAAGGAGGGCATGGACAGGATAAGCTGTCCGAGAACAAAAGTATTGTGCGATGCACAAATGTCAATCGACTTCAGGCTTTTTTAATTCAATATGATGTGCAAATCCGGTTTCGGCGCCTGACGTGTGACTTTGAGGCAACAGGCGAGGGCGCCTGACCCGGTTTTACGCTCCGGTCCGACAAGAAGACAGCGGCTGCGAGATGGTTGCCGCAACGGGGAGAGTGGTTTGGATATCAGCATCGACTTCATGAGGCGCATCGCGCGTGCCGCCGCCGCCGAAACCTTGCCTCGCTTCCGCAGCCAGGCCGCAGTCGCCAATAAGCTGGCGGAGAGCTTCGATCCGGTGACGGAGGCCGATCGCGAGGCCGAGCGGGCGATTCGGGCGCTTATCTCGGCGGAATATCCCGATCACGGCATCCTCGGCGAGGAGCATGGCAGCGAGAACATTTCGAGCCGGCATGTCTGGGTCATCGACCCGATCGACGGCACACGCGCCTTCATTTCCGGCCTGCCGGTCTGGGGAACGCTGGTCGGACTGACGATCGACGGCGATGCCGTAGCCGGCCTGATGTCGCAGCCCTTCACCGGCGAGCTGTTCTATGCCAATGCCTCCGGCTCGCATTACGAAGGCCCGGGTGGCCCGCGCAGGCTCGCGACGCGCAAGACGACGCAGCTTTCGCAGGCGACCCTGTTCACCACCACGCCGGCGCTGTTCAAGGGCGCGGCGCGCAACCGCTATGACGCGTTCGAGAAACAGGTGCAGCTCGCCCGCTACGGCACCGACTGCTACGCCTTCGCCATGGTGGCGGCGGGCAGCGTCGATATCGTCGCCGATCCGGGTTTGAAATCCTACGACATCGTGGCGCTGATCCCGATCATCGAGAAGGCGGGCGGCGTCGTCACCACCTTCGAAGGCGGGCCGGCGGAAAACGGCGGCGACATATTGGCGGCGGCGACGCCGGAGTTGCACGCCGCGGCAATGGCGGCGCTGAGCGGCTGATCCGCGGCGTCGTTCCGTGATCAGGCAGCGTCGCCGGTTCCCGGAACAAAAGCATCGAAGGCCGCCAGGAGCTGCTCGCGAAAGAGATCCCTCTCCTGCAGGATCTCATGATGCGCGCCGTCGATCATCAACAACGAGCCGACGCGCAGCCGTCTGGCATAGGATTCGACCGCCTTGGTCGAGACCACCTGGTCGGCGCCGGCGCCGACGATCAGCGTCGGTACCTGGATCCTTGCCATGAAATCGGGGTCGCTGACCGCCTCCGCGGCTGCGGCTGCGGCCTTCAGCCAGCGGATGGTCGGACCACCGAGTCCAAGGTGGGGCCAGGCCCTGTAAATGTCGGTATTGCGCCGGTAGCGCTCCGGGTCGGACGTCACCTTGTTCATTTCGAAGGGCGTCGGCAATTTCGGGCGCGGCCCCCAGGCGGCATAGAGGCGGCCGAGGCCCAGCGCGCAGAACACCGCGCAGACGCGCCTTATGGTGGCGATCGAAACCCGCAAGTCGGGCACGGCCAGGAAAGGCGCGATCAGCACCATGCGTCGCACCCGGTTGACCATCGACGGCGAGGCAAGCAGCGCGATCACCGCTCCCGTCGAATGGGCGAGGATGTAATAGGGGCCGCGGCAATCGGGCAGCACGATCTCCTCGAAGAACTGCTCGAGATCACGGGTGTAGTCGCGGAAGCTGCGGACATAGCCGCGCTGCCGGTCGCGCAGCAGGCGGCTGGAATCGCCCTGGCCGCGCCAGTCGAGGGTGGCGACGCCGAATCCGCGGTCGGCGAGATCGCGGATGGTCTCGAAATATTTCTCGATGCACTCGTTGCGGCCGGTCAGCAGCACCACCGTGCCCTGGAGCGGGCGGGCGACGGCGGCGAAAACGCCGTAGCGGATCTTCCTGCCGTCGCGGGTGGTGAAGAAGCCGCCGGCAGCGTTCTGCGGCGGCGGATTGCCCTCAGTCAGATAGAAAAGGTCCGTCATTCGGCGCTTCGTTGATTGCTTCTTGCCCGAGCGGGCCAGGCGTCGCCACGGTGATAGACGCCCATGCGCCAAAAGCAAAGGTCCGGGATACGCGCTTTCCTGAACGGGGAGGCCGGAAGCACCTGCGGCGCGCTTCCGGCCTCTGTCGATCCGGGAGGAAGGGACGTTACACCCGGTCGGCCTCGTCGCGGCGCACCGATCGAGGCGCCGCATATCCGTATTGTTGACTGCAGCCTAGCGAGCCCCGGCTGAACGGGTGCCGAAGCCTCGGTTCATCTGGCGTTCATCGAGCGAAAAAATCGAAGGGAAAGTTGGTGCGCGAAGTTCTTGAAATGGGCTTTTCCGCTTCCCAAATGGAGGTTGCGGCCGCCGATGTCGGGGCCGCTGGCCTATCCGGAGCGCCTTTCGAGGGTTTCGTACCGGGTCAAACGCAAACCATGTTGCTCAACAGGAGAACACATCATGCGTCACGTTGATTTTTCCCCGCTTTATCGTTCGACCGTCGGTTTCGACCGGCTGTTCACCATGCTCGATACGCTCGGCCAGCCCGAGAGCGCGCAGACCTATCCGCCCTATAACATCGAGCGCACCGGCGAGAACGCCTATCGCATCTCGATGGCGGTTGCCGGCTTCTCGGAAGACGAGATCTCGATCGAGGCGCACCGCAATGTGCTGACCGTCAAGGGTGAGCGCAAGGAAGAGAACAATGGCGAGGGTTCCGAGCTGCTCTATCGCGGCATCGCTTCGCGCGCCTTCGAGCGTCGCTTCCAGCTCGCCGACCACGTTGAGGTCGAGGGCGCCACGCTGAAGAACGGCCTGCTCTTCGTCGACCTCAAGCGCAACATTCCGGAAGAGCTGAAGCCGCGCAAGATCGCGATCACCTCGTCTTCGGACAAGGCCAAGCAGATCGAGGCCAAGGCCGCCGCGTAAGCCGCGGGCTCCATGTAAGAAACGTCTCCCTCCCGAGACGAAAGCGGCGCCGAAGGGCGCCGCTTGTTTGTGACATTAATCCTGCGCCAGAAAATCAACGCGGCGACATTTCGCCGATGTTTTCTGGCGTTTTTGATCCTGCTTGGCCTCGAACTGTCGCTGCGGCCTTTGCTCACCTGATCATTGCGAGAGGAGTTGGCCGAGACGGTCGATCTCTTGCGTGGTGGTGGCGAAGCTGGCGACGAAACGGTAGATCGCTTCCTTGTCGCCGAGATGGCCTTCGAAACCCTGCGGCACGCCCCATTCATAGAATTTGGCGCCGGCGGTCTGCAGCTTTTCGGCAAGAGCGCGGTCGAAGATTGCGAACACTTCGTTGGCCTGCGGCAGCCAGGCGAGCCTGCCCGCCGGCGCGTCCTCGATCGTCTCGGCGAGATGTGCCGCCATCGCATTGGCATGCCGCGCCATCCTCAGCCAAAGGTCGTCGGTGAAATAGGCTTCGAATTGCGCCGAGATGAAGCGCGCCTTGGAAAAGGTCTGTCCGGCGCGCTGGCGAAGCAGGCGCAGATCCCGGCCGACTTCCGGGTTGAAGATCACCACCGCGTCGGCCATCCAGCAACCGTTCTTGGTGCCGCCGAAGGAGATCAAGTCGACGCCGCTCCTCCAGGTCATTTCCGCCGGCTTGACGTCGGTCGCGGCAATCGCATTGGCAAAGCGCGCGCCATCCATATGCAGCGGCAGCTTGTGCCTACGGCTGACCTCGGCAATCGCCTTGACGTCGTCGACGGTGTAGACGGTGCCCACCTCGGTCGCCTGGGTGATCGTCACGGCCATCGGCTGGCCGGCCGGCGCAAGATCCTGCGCATAGCGCTTGATGGCATTGTCGAGAGCCTGTGGGTTGATGCGCCCCAGGGGACCCGCAACCGGCGCCGTACGAGCGCCGCCGGTGTAGAAGCCCATCGCGCCGAACTCGTCGACATTCATATGCGCTTCGGAATGACAAAGGGCGATGCCGCCGATACGGTTCAACGCCGCTATCGAAAGCGCGTTGGCCGCGGTGCCGGTGGCGACGAAGAACACCTGAACTTCCCGCTCGAAGATATCGCTGAAGCGATGGTAGACGGTGCGGTCCAGGTCGCCGTCGCCATACGCGGTCGCGATGCCGGCCGCGTGGCGGGAGAGGTTCGCCGAAATGTCGGGATGAACGCCCGCCCAGTTGTCGGATGCAAAGAACATCGAGAGGTCCGTATTGTGATTGGCAGAAAGCGGCGCGACTTGACTGCTTTGGCGCGCGAAGCGCAAGGGCCAATCTTTCGCAAAACGGTGAAGCCAGCCGGGCCGTAACGACTGACTAGAGGTTGCGTTTTTTGATCCCTTCGCGAAATTTTGTGTCGCGGCACGCCCGAGAATTTTGTGAATCGGTCTTGTGCAGGTGCGGGATTTCTGCCATAAAAAATTTAGGACAGTAGTGCTGTCTTATTTTGTCGCACAAAACAGGCTGGACTGGCATATCATCGCTGCCATTCCGGCCATTGTCGCGAGCGGCGGGTAGACGGCTCCGCTCTGGCCTGTACGATACCGGATGCGAACCGGGCGTATGGCCGCATAGTTCGGCAAGAATTTCGCGAGACGTGCAGCAAGGACGAAGGGAAGCATCGTGCTTCCCAAGGCAAACCAGCGCCCCGAGGGAAATCACCGCCAAGGGTGCGGAACGGAGGACAGGACGATGACGGAACTGACGCCATCTGCGATCAACGGCCAGGCCGCGCAGACGAAAGCGGCAGCCGTCAAAACTGGTACCACCGCCAATGGTTTGATCGCGCAGGGCCTCTACGATCCGCGCAACGAGCATGACGCCTGCGGCGTCGGCTTCATCGCCAACATGAAGGGAGTAAAGTCGCACCAGATCGTCGAGGACGGTCTGGCGATGCTGGAAAACCTCACCCATCGCGGCGCTGTTGGCGCCGATCCGCTGGTCGGCGACGGCGCCGGCGTGCTGGTGCAGATTCCGGATCGGTTCTTCCGCGAGGAGATGGCCGCAAAGGGCGTCGAACTGCCGCCGGCCGGCCAATATGGCGTTGGCCACTGGTTCATGCCGCAGGACGCAGCACTTCGCGCCCATATCGAGGACATCATCGCCGAGTCGGCCCAATCCGAAGGGCTGCCGCTGATCGGCTTCCGCGATGTGCCGGTCGATAATTCGTCGCTGTCGAAGGCGCCGGAGATTGTCGCCTCCGAGCCGTTCCATCGCCAGGTCTTCATCGGCCGCACGGCCGAAATTCCGGACGACGAGGAGTACGAGGCGAGGCTCTACCTGCTGCGCAAGGTGATCTCGGGCCGCATCTATTCCGAGAACGACAACAAGGATGTCGGCGCCTATTGCGTGTCGCTGTCGGCGCGCACCATCGTCTACAAGGGCATGTTCCTCGCCTACCAGGTCGGCGCCTATTACAAGGACCTCAAGGATCCGCGCTTCGACACGGCGCTGATCCTCGTCCATCAGCGCTTCTCGACCAACACGTTCCCGTCGTGGAAGCTGGCGCATCCCTATCGCATGGTCGCGCATAACGGCGAGATCAACACGGTGCGCGGCAACAACAACTGGATGGCGGCGCGTCAGGCCTCGGTCGATTCGGAGCTGTTCGGCAACAACATCTCGAAGCTGTGGCCGATATCCTATGAAGGCCAGTCCGACACGGCGTGCTTCGACAATGCGCTCGAATTCCTGTTTCAGGGCGGCTATAGCCTAAGCCACGCCATGATGATGCTGATCCCGGAAGCCTGGGCCGGCAACAAGCTCATGGATTCCGACCGCAAGGCGTTTTACGAATACCACGCCGCGCTGATGGAGCCGTGGGACGGGCCGGCGGCGGTCGTCTTCACCGACGGGCGCCAGATCGGCGCGACGCTCGACCGCAACGGCCTGCGCCCCGCGCGCTACATCGTCACCGACGACGACCGCGTCATCATGGCCTCGGAAGCCGGCGTGCTGCCGGTGCCGGAGGAAAAGATCGTGCAGAAGTGGCGGCTGCAGCCCGGCCGCATGCTTTTGATCGATCTGGCCAAGGGCCGCATCATCTCCGACGAGGAGATCAAGTCGGAGATCGCGACCAGGCACCCTTACAAGACCTGGCTCGCCAACACGCAGTTGATTCTTGAAGAGCTGAAGCCGGTCGAGCCGCGGGCGCTGCGCAAGGATGTCAGCCTGCTCGATCGCCAGCAGGCCTTCGGCTACACACAGGAAGACACGAAGCTTCTAATGGCACCGATGGCCACTACCGGCCAGGAAGCGGTCGGCTCGATGGGCACCGACACGCCGATCTCGGCGATGTCGGACAAGTCGAAGCTGCTCTACACCTATTTCAAGCAGAACTTCGCTCAGGTCACCAATCCGCCGATCGACCCGATCCGTGAGGAACTGGTGATGAGCCTGGTGTCCTTCATCGGGCCGCGGCCGAACATCTTCGACCTGATCGGCACATCGCGCCGCAAGCGGCTTGAAGTGCGCCAGCCGATTCTCACCAACGGCGATCTCGAGAAGATCCGCTCCATCGGACACACCGAGGACCGCTTCGACACCAAGACGATCGACATCACCTACGGTTCGAACGAGGGCGCTGCCGGCATGCAAGGCGCCATCGACCGGCTCTGCGAGCGCGCCGAGGCGGCGGTCGCGGGCGGCTACAACATCATCATCCTGTCCGACCGCCAGGTCGGGCCGGACCGCATCGCCATTCCGGTTTTGCTGGCGACGGCGGCGGTGCACCATCACCTGATCCGCAAGGGCCTGCGCACCGCGGTCGGACTGGTCGTCGAATCCGGCGAGCCCCGCGAGGTGCATCATTTCTGCTGCCTGGCCGGCTATGGCGCCGAGGCGATCAACCCCTATCTCGCCTTCGACACGCTGCTCGACATGCACAGGCGCGGCGAACTGCCGGAGGAGGTCGACGCATACGAGGTCGTCTCCCGCTACATCAAGTCGATCGGCAAGGGCATCCTCAAAGTGATGTCCAAGATGGGCATCTCGACTTACCAGTCCTATTGCGGTGCGCAGATCTTCGACGCCATCGGGCTCAAGTCGGACTTCGTCGAGAAGTACTTCACCGGCACCGCGACGCTGATCGAAGGCGTCGGGCTGGACGAGATCGCGACCGAGACTCTCAGCCGCCATACCGATGCCTTCGGCAACGACCCGGTGCTGCGCAACAATCTCGAGGTCGGCGGCGAATACATGTTCCGCATGCGCGGCGAGGCGCATATGTGGTCGCCGGATGCGGTCGCCAGCCTGCAGCATGCCGTGCGCCAGGGCTCCTGGGACACGTTCAAGGAGTATTCGGCGCAGATCGACAGCGCGACAGCTAGAGCGCAGACCATCCGCGGCCTGTTCGAGATCAAGCTGGCGGAAGAGACCGGCCGCAAGAAGGTCGCGATCGAAGACGTCATGCCGGCGGCCGAGATCGTCAAGCGCTTCTCGACCGGGGCGATGTCCTTCGGCTCGATCTCCCGGGAAGCGCACACGACGCTGGCGCGCGCGATGAACGCCATCGGCGGCAAGTCGAACACCGGCGAGGGCGGCGAAGAGGCCGACCGCTATCTGCCGCTGCCCGGCGGCGGCAAGAATCCGGAACGCTCGGCGATCAAGCAGGTCGCGTCGGGGCGGTTCGGCGTGACGGCGGAGTATCTGGTCAATTCCGACGTCATGCAGATCAAGGTGGCCCAAGGCGCCAAGCCCGGCGAGGGCGGTCAGTTGCCCGGACACAAGGTCGACGCCACCATCGCCAAGGTCAGACACTCGACGCCAGGCGTCGGCCTGATCTCGCCGCCGCCGCATCACGACATCTATTCGATCGAGGATCTGGCTCAGCTGA
>NZ_RZSF01000098.1:0-19841 GCF_004023325.1 Mesorhizobium sp. M1A.F.Ca.ET.072.01.1.1
GCTTGGCGCACTGCGCAGCTTGGTGCTTTCGGGCATCCCGCAGCCCGCGCCCCGGACTGGCGAGGCCGCGGGCGGAGCTGCTGGAAGCGAAGCTCCCGCAGCCGCCGCGCCGCCGACAGGTGAAGCAGCCCCGCAGGCCACAGCCGCCGCGACACCCGACGAACCAAAAGCCGAAGCGCCAGCTCAAGCGGGCGAGGGGACTCCGTCCGAACCCGCCGGAGAGGGACAATTGACGCAACCTGCCGCGCCGGCCGAAGCGGCAGTACCTGCAAGGGCCGCCCGCGATGTCGAGACGGCGCTCGGCACGCGTTGGGCGGTCTGGGTCGGCGGCATCGCGCTGGCGCTGGGTGGCCTGTTCCTGATCCGCTACACGATCGAGGCCGGCATTTTCGGCCCCGGCGTGCGCCTCACCATGGCCGGCGTTCTCGGCCTTGTGCTGCTTGCCGGCGCCGAGTTCATCCGCCGCACCGGCTTCCGGGTGCCGGTGCAGGGGGCCGCCGGCGCCTACATCCCGGCGATTCTGACGGGCGCCGGCGCCTTCATCCTGTTCGGCACCGTCTATGCAGCCTATGGCATCTACGGCTTTATCGGCCCCGCGCTCGCCTTCACGCTGCTCGGCGCGATCGGCGTCGCCACCATTGCCGTCTCGCTGGTCCACGGCCTGGCGCTGGCCGGCATCGGCCTCGTCGGTGCCATGGTGACGCCGGCGCTCGTCGCCTCGGAGGCGCCGAACCCGTGGGCGCTGTTCGTCTACCTGGCGATCGTGCTTGCCGCCACGGCGGCTATCGCCCGCATCCGCGATTGGAAGGCGCTTGTCGCGGCAGCCTTCGCCGGCACCGGCACCTGGACCATCGTCTACATGACCAATGCACTGGAGGTGAATCTCTCGACGGTGCTGTTCATCAGCCTGGCCTCGCTTGCCGTGCTCGCCTTCGTCTGGCTAGCCGATTTCTTGACTGCTGGCCGCGACGACGCGGAGCCCGGCTTCGACTGGCCATCAATCGCGCCCGGCTTCTTCGTTGCGCTGACCGCGCTCGGGCTGTCGGTCGATCCGGTGTTTGCCAAGGCGGGTTATGCCTCGCACGGCGCGGTGCTGCTCGCCGCTCTGCTGGCAGTGGCGCTCTACCGGCCGCGCGCCTTGCCGCTCCTCTTCGCCGCCGGCCTGGCGACGGCGCTGATCTATCTTGGCATCATCCCGCCCGCCACCATCGGCGCCGATGCGCTGGATGTCGGCCTGGGCGCCGAGCCGCTGGCCGCATCCGACACGCTGACCTTCCGCCTCGGCATCGCGCTTGCCCTGGTCTTCGTCGCAGCCGGGTTCTGGGCCGCGCGCCGCTTTGCGGCTGCTGCGCCTATCCGCGCCGCGTCCTGGGCGGCATGGGGTGTCATTGTGCCGCTGGTCGTGCTCACCGCGCTCTGGCTCACCTTCGGCGACATCGACCGCGATTTTGGCTACGCGCTGCCAGCCCTGCTTCTGGTGGTCGTCTTTGCCGCCGGCGGCGAGTGGATCGCGCGCGCCGAGGAACCGCCGCTCCGCGGCGGCCCCGCCGTCTCCTTCGCGCTCGGCGGCGGCGGCGTCGCAGGCTTGTTGATGCTGCACATGGCCTTCGGCTCCGGCTGGACGACGGTGCTGCTCGGCGCCGCCGCCGTCGTGCCGGCGCTCGCGACGCGCTGGCGCAGCTTCCCGGTGCTGGGCTGGATCGCGGTCGGCGCGGCTGTCGCCGTGCTTGGTCGCGTCGCCTTCGATCCGACCATCGTCGACGCAGCGGCACTATCGACGACGCCGGTCTTCAACTGGCTCTTGCCGGGTTATGGCGTTCCGGCGCTCGCCTTCGGCTTCGCCGCCTGGCAACTCGCCCGCACCACCAACGGACGACCGCGTCTTGCCATGGAAGCGGCCGCGGCGCTGTTCGGCCTGCTCACCATTGCAATGCTGGTGCGCCATGCCATGCATGGCGGCGTCATCGACACCGGCCCCGTCACCCTTGCCGAGCAGGCGATCTACACGCTGATCGCGCTCGGCGCCGGCGCCATACTGGTCGTCATCGACCTGCGCTCGCCGAGCCCGGTGCTGCGCTATGGCTCGATGGCCGCCGGCGTGCTCTCGGTCGCCTTCATCCTCATCCGGCATTTCTTGGTGCTGAACCCGCTGCTGACGGATGAATCGACCGGCGCCGTCCCGTTCTTCAACCTGTTGTTGCTCGCCTATCTGCTGCCGGCGGTCGCAGCAGGAGCATTGGCGCTTTATGTCCGCGAGAGGCGCCCGAGATGGTATGCCGCGATGCTGGCGCTGGTCGCTTCGCTGCTCGCCTTCGCCTACGCCACGCTGTCGGTCCGGCGCCTGTTCAAGGGCGAGTTCATCGGCCTGTGGAGCGGCCTCGGCCAGCTCGAGACCTATACCTATTCGGCGCTCTGGCTGGTCATCGGCGTGGCGCTGCTGACCGCCGGCGTCTGGCTGAGGTCGCAGGTGCTGCGCATCGCCTCGGCCGTGCTGATCGCGGTCGCCGTGCTGAAGGTCTTCCTCTTCGACATGTCGGAGCTGGAAGGCGTGCTGCGCGCGCTCTCCTTCATCGGTCTGGGCGCCGTGCTGATCGGCATCGGACTTTTCTATCAGCGTCTGCTGACAAGGGCGGCGAGGTTAGGAGCCGAATAAAGGTCAGGCCAGATCGGTCTGCGAGAAGTCGTTGCCTTTGTAGAGCAGAGGTAC
Organism: Mesorhizobium sp. M1A.F.Ca.ET.072.01.1.1; assembly: GCF_004023325.1. Lineage (NCBI taxonomy): Bacteria > Pseudomonadati > Pseudomonadota > Alphaproteobacteria > Hyphomicrobiales > Phyllobacteriaceae > Mesorhizobium > Mesorhizobium sp. M1A.F.Ca.ET.072.01.1.1. Next base: position 2,708 of record NZ_RZSF01000098.1, read on the forward strand.
GCGATAGGCTTTGGCGCATGCGTAGCTGAAGCAGTCGCCGAAATTCAGTTTGGCTGGGTGGCCCACATATCGACCATAATCTTGCGCGGCCCTTACAGCGAGTTCTCGGATCCGCGTGTCCAGCGGGACCTCAACGGCCTTGAGTTCGGCCAGGAAACCCAAGACGATCATTTGACATCGTTCGATCAGGGCGGGTGGCGTCGGAAGCTGGTCGCCGTTTTCCGCTACGGATTTCCTGCGAGCTATCCCAACAATCGCCTCGAATGCGGAACTCGGCGAGAAATAAAGCTTCTCGGCGGCTTCCATTTTCCTAAGAAGGCGGTTCGCACCCGGCTCTTCCGATATGATAGCGATGATAGCGGAAGCATCGAGAAACATCAGAGGTCATCCCATCCTTCGTCCATGAATTTCTTCATGTCGAAGTCCAGGTCGTCCGGACCGAGCGCCCTCGCTGCGTCCTGATACTTTCTAATGCGCTCGCTTAGTGGGAGGACGGCATGTGCCCGTTCGAGCTCACGCTTGAGCGCGATCCGCACGGCTTCAGTCTTCGTGGGCGCCTTGATCGCGGACTGCAGCTGACGAGCCAGCGCGTCAACCTCGTCATCGCGGATATACAAAGACATTGTCGAATTCCTCCGGCGTATATTCTAAGATGAATATGCAAGATATTCAATGAGGAATATACAATGGCCAGAACCGGTATTCAACCTTGGTTCCGCCTCCGCTCGCGCCGGGAATAAACCGGCATCCGCCGGCGTTATTCAGGTGCTTGGGTACCGGAGCGGGTGGTCCGCTTCGTGCTGGCTGCTTGCGCCGCGCCGGGAAGGCGCGTTCAATCGAATGGAAGACGACCACGAAACAAGCGGTCATGGACGACAAGAAGGCAGCGATCCTGAGCGAGATACCGCGTCTGCGCCGCTACGCGCGCTCGTTGCTGCGCGACCGCGATTCCGCTGACGATCTCGTCCAGGACTGCCTCGAGCGGGCGCTTGTGCGGCTCGACAACTGGCAAACTGGAGAAAGCCCCAGGAGGTGGCTGTTTACGATCATGCATCATCTGTTCATCGACCAGATGCGCAAGGTTAACCGGCGAGGCGAGGCGGCAATGTTGCCTCTGGAAGCCGGCGAGGCCCAGGCCGCGCCCGCCGATCAGGTCGAAAGCATAGCCTCGCGCGAGATCATGGATGCCCTGCGGGCGATCGGCCCCGATCGGCGCGCGGCATTGGTCATGGTCGCTATCGAAGGCTCTTCCTATGCCGAGGCCGCCAACATCCTGGGCGTGCCGGCCGGCACGCTGATGTCGCGCATCGCGCGTGGCCGCGAGGAACTGCGCGGCCTGCTGGACGACTCCTCGCGCCGCCGCTCGATAAGGATCGTCGAGCGATGACCCGGCGCGATTTCACCGAACGCGATATCCACATGGCCCTCGATGGCGAGCTGCCGGGCGAGGAGCGCATGGCCTATGACGCCTGGCTCGAAACCAATCCCGAAATGAAGGCGAAGAGCGCCCGTTACATAGCCGACCGTGCGGCGCTCCGCGCCGCCCTGGCCGGCGTGATGGACGAACCGGTGCCGGCAAGGCTACGGCACGCGGTGCTTGGCGAAGCGCCGGCGCGGACGCCTGCCTGGCGCTCGCGCTGGTGGCTTTCGGCGGCGGCGGCAGCCGTGCTGATGGTCGGCGGGTTCGGTGGCTATCTCGCCGGCATCGACGGCATTGGCCGCAGCGGTGAGAGCGACGACCAACTCGCGGAGCAGGCGATTTCCGCCCATCTCATCTACGCCGCCGAGAAGCGTCACGCGGTCGAGGTGCCGGCAAGCGACAAGGACCATCTGCAGACCTGGCTGTCCAACCGGGTAGGGCTGAAGCTGGTGGCGCCCGATCTCGCGGCCGAGGGCTTCGCACTCGTCGGCGGCCGGCTGTTGCCGGCGGGCGAGCGTGGCAAGGCCGCGATGTTGCTTTACGAAGACGCCAAGGGCGAGCGCATCTCGCTCTTCGTCACCGCCGAATCATCGCAGACCACCAAGGGAACCTATACGGCCGAGGCTGACGGTCCGGAAGCGGTGTATTGGCTGGACAAGGGCTATGGCTGCGCCGTCGTCGGCACATTACCGCCGGAGCGTCTGTCGGAGGTCGCCAAGAGCGCCTATGGCCAGCTTCTGGCCGGTATTTCGAGCTGAGGAGGCGGCTGTTTTCAACGGCCTACGCTGTTTCGAATTAGTGGTTCAGTTCAAAGCCGTGGTGCTTTTCTGCCGCCGCGGAACCTGTCACAATTCGGCCCTAATCAAGGAGCGATAGCGCTTGATGAAGACCGGCGCTTCGGCCGGGGTGCTGCTTTTGACCGGGGCCGTTTCCTTTAATCCAATCGAGGTTCTCCCAAACCCCCGCATGCCTGCCGAGATCCGCAAGGCCCGCGCGTCGGACGTCGATGACCTCGCCGCCATCGAGAAGGCTGTCTTCTCAAGCGATCGCCTGTCGCGCCGCTCCTTTCGCCAGTTGATCGAGCGTGAGACCGCCGAGATGCTGGTGGCTGAGAATGACGGCCATGTCGCCGGCTACGCGGTGGTCTTGTTTCGCAAGGGCAGCGGCGTGGCCCGGCTCTATTCCATCGCCGTCGGTCCCTTCTTCGGCAATCTCGGCATCGGCCGCCAACTGCTGGCCGCGGCCGAAGAGGCGGCTTATGACCACGATCGCATGATGCTGCGGCTCGAGGTTCGCGAGGACAATCAGCGCGCCATCGGCATCTACGAGCAGGCAGGCTACCGAAAAATTGGCCGCGAGCCCGACTATTACGAGGACGGCGCCACCGCGCTGCGTTACGAAAAGACGCTGCGCGGCGATGTCCCGACCAGCACCGGGGTACCGTTTTATCAGCAGACCTGCGAGTTCACCTGTGGTCCGTGCTGCCTGATGATGGCAATGGCCAACTTCGATTCCGGCTTCGTGCCCGATCCGGTTATGGAAATACGCCTGTGGCGCGAGGCGACCACGGTATTCATGATGTCGGGGCCGGGCGGCTGCGAGCCTTTCGGCCTGGCCGTGGCCGGCTATGAAAGCGGGCTTGCCGCCGAGATCTTCGTATCCTTTCACGGCGCGCTGTTCCTGCAGTCGGTGCGCAGCGAGGAAAAGCGCCGGGTGATGGAGCTCGCGCAGGTCGACTTCCGCCGGCGAGCGGAACTTTACGGCATCCCGGTGAATTACCGTCCGTTCGGCATCGACGACATCCGCGCCGCCCTTGCCGAGGGCAAGCTGGTGCTGGTGCTGATCAGCGGCTTCCTGATGTTCGGCAAGAAGGTGCCGCATTGGGTGCTGGCCATCGGCGACGACGGCGACCATATCCTCATCCACGATCCTTGGGTCGAAGACGAAAGGCAGGAAACCATCCTCGACGCCGCCAACATTCCCGTGCCCTATGGCATCTTCATGAACATGGCTCAGTTCGGCCGCGACGGGTTGCGCGCCGCCATCAACCTGGGAAAACGCTGACACAATGACCTGGGTCATCCTTACAGGCAGGCAGAACGATCTCGACCAGGTGGCGACGCCGCACAAGATCATCACCAACCGCGACTATCTCGCGCATCCGGCGCTGTTTCGCGGCCAGCGCCCTAAGGTGATCAACCTGTCGAACAACTACGGCTATCAGAGCCGCGGCTATTATGCCTCGCTGCTCGCCGGATCGCGCGGCCACAAAGTGATCCCGACCGTCGAGACCATGATCGATCTGTCGGAGCGCAAGCTCTATGAGCATGCGTTGCCGGAACTCGAGCTCGCGCTCAACAAATGCCGCAAGGATCTCGACGGAACCTTTCCGACGAAGGTCGCCGTCTTTTTCGGCATCGGGCCCTCGAAAGTTTGGGACCGGTTCACCAAACTCTTGTTCGACTGGTTTCGCGCGCCGGCGCTCGAGGTCCACATCAAGGACAGCGCCGAATGGGCTTCGATCCGCAGGATCGGCTTCCTGCCGCTCGCGCGCATGAGCGAGGAGCAGGAAGAAGTCTTCCTGCAATGCCTGGAGACCTACACCAACCGCGAGTGGCGCGACACCAAGGGGCGCACGCCGGCGCGCTACACGTTCGCGACGCTCGTCGATCCGCATGAGGAGTTGCCGCCTTCGGAGATTTCGTCGCTGCGCTACTGGGCGAGGATCGCCGAGAAGATGGGCGTCGAGGTCGAGCCGATCACCAGGAAGGATTTGGCCAAGCTCGCCAATTACGACGCGCTGTTCATCCGCGAGACGACATCCATCTCCAACCACACCTACCGCTTCGCGCGCCGCGCCCAGCAGGAGGGCATGCCGGTGATCGACGATCCGCTGTCGATGATCCGCTGCACCAACAAGGTATATCTCAACGAGCTGATGACCTACAACAAGGTGCCGGTGCCGCCGACGGTGATGATTGCCGGCACCTCCGATCTGGAGCTCGCCGCCCAGACGCTGGGCTTTCCGCTGGTGCTGAAAATCCCGGACTCATCCTTCTCGCGCGGTGTCAAGAAATGCGAGAACCTTGCCGATCTGACAAAGCTGGCGACCGAGTGGCTGGAGGATTCCGATCTCCTCATCGCGCAGAAATTCATCCCCACAGAATATGATTGGCGCGTCGGTGTGCTCGGCGGCCAACCGCTGTTTGCCGTGCATTACCTGATGGCCAAAAAACACTGGCAGATCGTCAACCACAAGGCCAACGGCAAGCCCGATCAGGGCGGCATCAAGACCTTCACGCTGAAGCAGACGCCGCCGCACGTGGTCGAGACGGCGGTCAAGGCGGCGCGCTGCATCGGCGACGGGCTCTACGGCGTCGACCTCAAGGAAACCAAGGACGGCGTCTTCGTCATCGAGGTCAACGACAACCCCAATCTCGACCATGGCTGGGAGGATTCCGGCGAGAAGGACGAACTCTGGGTGCGGCTTACGCAATGGTTCCTGGAACGCCTGGAGCGCACTGGCCGCTAAAGCATTTTGCAACCGGACGGGATCGCCTGGCGTCGCTGAATACGGCTAAGACAATCAACTGAATGGGGGCAAGATGCTGTTTTTGGTGATCGAGGATTTTCGCGGCTGCGACCGCAAGGAAATCTACCGGCGTTTCCGCGATCGGGGCCGGCTGAAACCGGACGCGCTTGTCGTTCACCATAGCTGGATCGCAGGCGACATGAGCCGCTGTTTCCTGCTGGTCGAAGCCGATGACGTCACGCTGCTGCAGCATTGGGTCATCGAATGGGCCGATCTGGTGGAGTTCGAGATCGTTCCGGTAGCCACCAGCAAGGACATGGTCGCGGCCCTGGCCGGACATCTCTGACTGCTAGGCACCGAGCGCCGGCGACCTGACCGCGCGCACGCATTCCGCGATCAGCCACTCGCGGAACGCCGCCACGACGTCGCGCCTTGCGCTGCGTTCGGGGATCGTCAGGCAATAAGGCTGGCGCAATTCCAGCGCTCGGGCAACCGGCCGGACCAGCCTGCCATCTTCCAGCGCTCGAGCGCAGTAGATGCCTTGCGCCAGCGCCACGCCCAATCCCGACATGGCGAGATCGAGTGCGGCCCGCGACGAGTTGGCCGAAAGCCCGCGCTGGGCCGACCGGCCCGGCGCGATGCCCGCCGCCTCGAGCCAGTTGCGCCAGGACGGAAAGGCGGCACCGGTCGGACCCCAATCGGTGTGGATCAACGGCAAGCCGGCGAGAGTTTCCGGCTTGGCTGCGCCGGCAAGGCTGGGCGCGCAGACCGGATAGACCGCATCCCGGGCGATCGCCCCGGTCGGGTGCTCGCGATAGTGCGGGCCGTAGGATAGCCGGATGTCGACCATCTCATGGTCGAACGGCACAGGGTCGTCCTCGCCTCTCAGCGAAATATCCGCGGCGCCGTGGCTGGCGACAAAGCCGGCGAGGCGTTCGGAAAGCCAGCCCATCGCCATCGAAGGCGGCACCGAGATGACGAGCCTCGGCCGGAACGCATCGCCGCTTACATCCCGCGCGACGCTGCCGATTTCCTGGAAGGCCATGGTAAGCCTCGGCAACATCTCGACGCCGGCTTCGGTGAGCACGACGCGCCGGTTGACGCGGTGGAACAACCTGCGGCCCATCTGTTCTTCCACGGTGCGGATGAGCTGGCTGACCGCCGCCGCCGAAATCGACAGCTCTTCCGCCGCTGCGGCAAAGCTGCCGCTGCGCGCCGCCGCCTCGAAGGCTTGAAGTCCGCGCAGGGAGGGAAGTGCGACCATGGCGACCGGAAAAGATAAGCTGAGCTTATCTATTTTGCAGAATTCCTCGTTTTTCGAAAGCTTTCTTTCTGCAGTACGGTAGCCTCATGAGCGCCATCGACCACACCATCGACCACCGCGACGTCATCGCCTCGCTGACCAATGAGGAGCGCAGCCGGCTGACCGGCAAGTCCGATCTGCCGGGCATCATCCAATTCGCCGTTCATCTCGGCGCCATCGTCGCTCTCGGCGCGCTGATCGCGGCCAAGGTGCCGTACTGGCCGGTTCTGATGCTGCCGCAGGGCATCCTGATCGTGTTCCTGTTCACGCTGCTGCATGAGACCGTGCACAGGACGGCCTTCGAGACGCAGTGGCTGAACGATGCCGTCGCGCGGCTCTGCAGCCTGGCGATCGCGCTGCCCGCCGACTGGTTCCGCTATTTCCATTTCGCCCATCATCGCTTCACTCAGGACCCGCAGAACGATCCGGAGCTGGCTTTCCCGAAGCCCGAGACCTTGCGACAGTACATCGTCCATGTGTCTGGCCTGCCGGTGTGGTGGGGTCATTTCAAGACGCTCTACAGAAATGCCAGCGGCCGCTGCCGGGACAGCTATGTGCCCCCGAAAGGCTTGCCGAAAGTCCAGGCCGAAGCGCGGGCGATGATCGCCTTCTACCTCGTCGTGCTGACGCTTGCGATCTGGCTCGAGGCGACCGTGATCCTCTACGTTTGGCTCGTACCGGCGCTGCTCGGGCAGCCCTTTCTCAGGCTTTATCTGCTGGCCGAGCATGGCCGCTGCCCCTTCGTCGCCAATATGCTGGAAAACACCAGGACGACGCTGACCAACTGGTTCGTGCGCAAGCTCGCCTGGAACATGCCCTACCATGCCGAGCACCACGCCTATCCGGGTGTGCCGTTCCATCAATTGCCGGCTTTTCATCGGCTGATCGCGCGGCATCTCAAAGTGGTAGAACCCGGCTATGTGATCTTCCACGAGAAATATTTCGAGACGCTGCGCTGACCGGTGCCCGGCATCAACCGGATCGGCGAAGCTTTTCCTGCGAGCGCAGCAGGCGGCTCATCTCCGAGGCCCTGGCCGGCGCGCCGATCAGAAAACCTTGCGCCTCGCCGCAGCCGGCCTTGCGCAGCATGTCGAGCTGCGCTTCGGCCTCGACGCCTTCGGCGGTGACGGTGATGCCGAGCTCGGCGCCGAGCCCGATAACCGTGCGCACGATCGCCGCCGTGTCGCGCTTGTCGAGATCGTGGATGAAGGAGCGATCGATCTTGATCTTGTCGACCGGGAAGCGCCGCAGATAACCGAGCGAAGAATAGCCGGTGCCGAAATCGTCGAGCGCGATGCGCACGCCGAGCCCGCGCAATTGCCCGAGCGTCCTCAGCACGCTGTCGCTCTCGTCCATCATCACCGTTTCGGTGATTTCGAGTTCCAGCCGGCTTGCTGGCAGGCCGGAAAAGGCGAGCGCCGCAATCACGCTGCGGGCGAAGCCGCCGCTCTTGATCTGGGCCGCCGAGACGTTGACCGCCATGCGCACGTCCTGCGGCCAGCCCGCCGCCACGCCGCAGGCCTTGCGCAGCGCCCAGTCGCCGAGTTGCACGATCAGCCCGGTTTCTTCGGCCGCGGCGATGAAGTCTTGCGGCGGCACCAGCCCGCGCGACGGCGAGCGCCAGCGCATCAGCGCTTCGGCGCCGACGATCTCGCCGGCGGCGATGTCGAGAATCGGCTGGAAATCCAGTTCGAACTCGCGCCTCGGGAGTGCAGCTTCGAGGTCGGCCTCGAGCGCCAGGCGCTCCCGCACCATGGCATCCATGCCCGGCTCGAAGAAACGGTAGATGTTGCGCCCCTCGCTCTTGCCCCGGTAGAGCGCCATGTCGGCATTGGTGAGCAGCGTATCCGCATCCTGCCCGTCGCTGGGATAAAGCGCGATGCCGAGGCTCACCCCGACATGCATTTCGCGGCCCTTGTCGCGATAAGGCTTGCCGATCACCTCGATAATGCGCTTGGCCAGCTTTTCGGCGTCGACCGCGTTTCTGATATTGGATTGAATGATGGCGAATTCGTCGCCGCCGAAACGCGCCACCACGTCCTTGTCGCTGCGCAGGCAGCGCTGCAGGCGCTCGGCCACCCTTTTCAGCAGCCAGTCGCCGGCCGGATGCCCGAACGTATCGTTGACGGCCTTGAAGCGGTCGAGGTCGAGCGAGAAGATCGCCACCGGCGCGGGCTTGGCCTCGCTCAATGCCTGGTCCAGGCGCTCGCGGAACATCGAGCGGTTCGGCAGGTTGGTCAGCGTGTCGTGATGCGCAAGATGCGTCATGCGCTCTTCGGCGCGGCGACGCTCGGTAACATCGTCGAAGGTCACGACCCAGCCGCCGCCGCTCATCGGCTGCCGGACCACTAGAAACGTCCTGCCGTCGGCAAGATAGCGGTAAGCCGACTGCATTTTCCCTGCTCGCAGGCAGGCTTCGGTCCTGGTGACTTCGCTGTCGACGTCGATCTTGGTGTAGATGCCGAGTTCCAGCAGTCGTTTGAGCGCGTCGCGGTGTGTCGTACCAAAGGGGAAATCTGCCGCGGCGACTTTGTAGAGATCCAGAAAGCGCTGATTGCGCACGATCAGCTTGCCGTCGGCGTCATACATCAGCAGGCCTTGCGACATGTTGGCCAAAGCGGCGTCGAAGCGGCGATGCTGCTCCTTCAATTCCTCTTCGGCGCGCCGCTGCACGGTCACGTCCTCGTAGATCGACACCCAGCCGCCGGACGCCAGCGGCCGATGCGAGATGACGATGATGCGCCCGTCCGCCAGCGTTTCCTCATAGGTCGAGGGTTTGGCGCCGTCGATATAGGGTTTGCGGACGGCGTAGAGCTGCTCGGCGGTTTGCGAGGCGATGCCGATTTCGACGCTGTGCTGCAAGATGTCGAAGAAGCGAATGCCGGGCTTCGTGACTTTGGCGTCGAGGCGGAAGAGGTCGATATAGTTTCGGTTGCAGATGATCATGCGCTCGTCGGCGTCGAACATGCACAGGCCATGCGACATGTTCTCGACGGCGGCCGAAAACCGTTCGTTTTGTGCGCGAAGCTCCTCCGCTATTCGTCGAACCGGGCCAATACCGGTTGCCTTCCGCCTGACTGCGGCCGAACCAGCCTTGACATGAGCAACGGGCATGAGCGCGCCTGCCGACCGTGACTGAACAGTTTACTGTCGTGGCCGCCGGTTAATTTAGCGTTCTTTTATTTGACGGAATTGGCCGCAAGAAAAGGCTGGCGTTTAGCTTCCAGCGCCGCGAATCGTTTCAGAAATGCCGCCTGCGCCCAGGTCACCGAGCGTGGGGTGAAGTCGAAATGGTCGGCGGAAAAGCTGCGCGGCCGGCCGAAATATTCCGTCGCCTCCGCGGTCGAGAAGCCGGCAAGCAGCGTCGCCTCGTAATAGGCGGCGATCTGGTCGGCGCGCTTGATGTCCTTGCGCAAGGTGGCGCCGAGCTCGGCCGGCAGCGAGAAACGTTGATGGATGGCGCGCTGCAGCCTGAGCTCGCAGTCCTTGTAGGAGCCGCCCATCACCGATTTGAAGGGCGAGATCATGTCGCCGATGACATATTCGGGCGCGTCGTGCAGCAGCGCGGCGAGCCGCGCCTCGGCGGAGGCGGCCGGCACCAGCTCACCATAGAGTGCCTCGACCAGCAGCGAATGCTGAGCCACCGAAAAGGCGTGCTCGCCGCTGGTCTGGCCGTTCCAGCGGGCGACGCGGGCGAGGCCATGCGCGATGTCGGCGATCTCGATGTCGAGCGGCGAGGGGTCGAGCAGGTCGAGCCGCCGGCCGGACAGCATGCGCTGCCAGGCGCGCGGCGGCGCTCCCGCCCTGTCGGCCGCCATCAGGCCTCCTCCGCGCTGACGGTGTCTTGCGGGAAGGAGAATTTCGCCCAGCCCGGGATGGCGAGCGTCACCTGGACATCGCCGGCCATGATCGGGTCGCGGGCATCGAGCGCTGCCTTGACGCGGTCGATGCGGGCGATGGCGAGGCCGCGTCCGCCGCTTACCGAACCCAGCGTGCCAACCGGCCGGCCGGCGACGGTGAGCTCGTTACCGGACGCAGGCAGGGAACCCCCGGCTGTGGCGATCAACACGCGGCGTCGCGCGGTGCCGCGATGCTGCATGCGCGAGACGACTTCCTGGCCGACATAGCAGCCTTTCTTGAAGCCGACGCCGCCGCTCTCGTCGAGGAGAACGTCATGTGGGAAAGCGTCACCGAGCTGGTAGTCGCTGCCGCTTTCGGCGATGCCGTTGGCGATACGCAGGGCCTGCCATGCGCCGGCATCGCCGCTCTCCTGAACTGCGCCCTCATATGTGCGCCTGACCTCCACCTCGCGGAAGCGCGTGTCGGCGAGCGAAGTTGAATCGGCAAGTGAGGCGGTTGAATCATCGCCCCATGCAACCGCGACAAGCGCCTGATCCTGCTTGGCAATCTCGGCCTTTGCCCTCAGCCGGTAAAGCATCAGCCGGCGCACGAAGTCATCGGCTATGTCGGTCCGGCATTCCAGCCGGAAGCCGTTCTCGCCGGCGCGAGAGATGAGAAAATCGAACAGGATCTTGCCTTGCGGCGAAAGCAGCGCGCCAGGCTTTGCCTCGCCGGCGCCGAGCGCATCGAGATCGGTGGTGAGGATGTTTTGCAAAAAATGTTCGGCATCCGGGCCTGACACGGAAATGAGCGCGCGGTCTTTCAGCAGGGCAAAGGGCATGGGCGTGAAGTCGGCCTGATCTTGCAAAAATGATGGTCATTACGTAAGCCGGCCACACTCCCCCCGCAAGAGATTGGACCAGTCCATGGCAACCACCTTCGACCTCATCCTGACAGGCGGCACGGTAGTCAACCATGACGGTGAAGGCCGGCGCGATGTCGCCGTGAAGGCCGGGCGTATTGCCGCGATAGGCGATCTCGGCCAAGCGTCGGCCGGCGAGGCGATCGATTGCACGGGCCTGCACATCCTGCCCGGCGTCGTCGACAGCCAGGTGCATTTCCGCGAGCCGGGACTGGAGCACAAGGAAGATCTGGAAACCGGGTCTCGCGCCGCGGTTTTGGGCGGCGTCACCGCGGTCTTCGAGATGCCCAACACCAATCCGCTGACCACCAGCGAGGCGGCCCTTGCCGACAAGGTGCGGCGCGCCACCGGCCGCATGCATTGCGACTTCGCTTTCTGGGTTGGCGGCACGCGCGACAATGCCGGCGATGTCGGCGAGCTCGAGCGGCTGCCAGGAGCTGCCGGCATAAAAGTCTTCATGGGCTCGTCCACCGGCGACCTGCTGGTCGAGGACGACGAAGGCGTCGCCTCCATCCTGCGCAATACCCGCCGCCGCGCCGCTTTCCACTCCGAGGACGAGTTCCGTCTGCGCGAGCGGCTCGGTCTGCGCGTCGAGGGCGATCCCTCGTCGCATCCTGTCTGGCGCGACGAGATCGCGGCGCTGCGCTGCACCGAGCGCCTGGTGCGCATCGCGAGACAGACGCGCGCCCGCATCCATGTGCTGCACATCTCGACGGCCGAGGAGATCGTTTTCCTCGAGCAGCACAAGGACGTCGCCACATGCGAAGCGACGCCGCATCACCTGACGCTCTCAGCTGACGATTATGCGCGGCTTGGCACGCTGATCCAGATGAACCCGCCCGTGCGCGCGGCGCGCCACCGCGACGGCGTCTGGCACGGCATCGAGCAAGGGATCGTCGATGTGCTGGGGTCCGACCACGCGCCGCACACGCTGGCCGAGAAGGCCAAGCTTTATCCTGCCTCGCCTTCGGGCATGACGGGCGTGCAGACGCTGGTGCCGATCATGCTCGACCATGTCAACGCCGGCCGGCTCACTTTGCAGCGTTTCGTCGATCTCTCCAGTCATGGTCCGCAGCGCATCTTCGGCATGGCGGGAAAGGGCCGCATCGCCGCCGGCTACGACGCCGATTTCACCGTCGTAGACCTGAAGCGCCGCGAGACCATCACCAACGCGCAGGCTGGCTCCAAGGCGGGCTGGACGCCCTATGACGGCAAAGAGGTCACCGGCTGGCCGGTCGGCACCATCGTGCGCGGCAACCGGGTAATGTGGGACGGCGAGATCGTCACGCCCGGCCAGGGCAGGGCGGTGGAGTTTTCCGAGGCGCTGGCGGCTTAGGCCACGTTGGATTTCTTAAGCGCGCCCTGCATTAACAGTGCGTGCAGCTGCGGGAACTTGCCCTCGTCGATTTTCTTCTCGAAATGCCGACGGTGGGAGCCGATGCGATTCCGGCTCTGCGAGAGGAGGAAACCGCATATGGCCGCAGACCAAAATTGGCAAGGGATGAGCTTCTGGCTCAATCCCCGGCGACGAAGAACAGCCACTGGCCGGCGGGCGTGATGCCGACGCGGTAGAAGATATAGGCGCCGAACTGCTTCATGTCGTCATAGTCGCTTGCGGTGACGAGCTTGAACAGCTCGACGCGCTGCCTGGGATCCAGCTTGTCGAGCGGCAGCGCGAAGAAATACGGCCAGACATAGAGCTCCTGCGGGGTGCCGGTGTCGACATGGACATAGCCGGCGCTGAGCACCTCTTCCAAAATGGCGAGAATCTCCTGGCCATCGCCGTCGCCGGAGAGTCCCTTGAGGAAAGCGACCGGGTCGCCCTCGATGTCGCCGAGCGAAAGCTGCGTCATGGATTCGCCCGAGCCGATCAGCGGCCGAAGTTTCTCGATATCGCCGCTCTTGCAGGCCTCGATGATCAGGCCGTGCATGCGTTTGACCGGTTCGGGAAGCTTGTCGAGGTCGTAGACGACGGGCGGCGGCGGCGAATCCGGGTCGGAGCGCGGGCTGGTGATGCCGCCGCTGCCGGTTGGCGCTTCCGGCGCGCTCTTGTCCGTCTCGTCGGCCGGCTGGCTGTTGTCGGAGGGTTTGGTGCCGGGCGCGGCCGGCATTGGCACGGTGGTCCCCGGAGCGGTCGTTTCGTCACTGGTGGGCGGAGTGACCGGCGAAGGCAAATCCTCGCGCTGGATCTCGCTTAGCGCATAGGAAGGCGTGCTGGCGAGGCAGATTGCCAATGGTCCGGCGCAGGAAGCAGTGATCCAGATGCCGAGGGCCAGCCCGCGCGGCCTGCCTGCCAACGAAAATCTCACCCCTTGCCTCTCCATGGTTCCGGGCTCGCTAGGGCAATTCCAGGAAAACTGTGCATGATTTCCGTCCGGAATTGCGAAAAAGACTAATGGCTAGGCGGCGGGTATGATGCCCAAACGGCGCGTCGCCGTCAAAAGCAGCCAAAAGCGGGCGGGCTAGTGCCTGAGCCGTTCCGGCTCGAAGGCGCCGGAGATCACCTTTTCGCGCATGCGGTCGAGCAGGGCCAGCGCTGAGGTCTCACCATTGGCGCGCAGCATCTCGCCGAAGGCGGTTTCCAGCGCAGCCTCGGCGATGATTTCAGGCTCGATGCCGGCCGACAATCCTTCCGCCCAGGCTTCGCTGTGGCTCTCCACGGCGGTCAGGCGCTTTTCTTCCCTGACCAACGCGTCGATGTCGCTGACGCCATGTTCCATTGCGATGTCCACCTTTTCAAGCGTCGGTCCGGCAAGGGACCGGGCTTGACTTGCCAGTTCATGCGCTGCCCGTACAAGTGCTTGTAAATACGACGTTTCTGCAGTCGCAATCTACATATCGAGCAAGGCTGCGATCAATTCCGACCGAGCTTAGCCGATTAGCCAGCTTGCGGCATTAAAACCTTCAGTTTGAGTTAATTCCGCATTTGTCCACTAACGTTTCATTAACATTGTTGCATAAGCGCAACAGATGATTGCACCAAGGCGCAGCCTGATACAATAAGGCCGGCCACATTGGAGCGATTTGTCGGTGGATAGTCGCGATCGATGCCGGTCCTCAATTCCCGTAACGGGAAGCGATATCGCGCGACAGCGTCTCGCCTTCCTTCATGTAGCGGGCAATGGCCTCAGTGGCCGAAGGCGTGCACTGCGTGTAGGTGCCGCTGAAGGAGCGGTAGCCGCGATTGAAGGAGGCGATGAAGCGGGCGCGCCGGTTGGGATCTGGATTTTCCGACTCAAGCAGCTTTTCCATCTCCAGCCGCCACTGGTCGCCTTTCTCGCCGCAGAGGTTGCGCAGGAAATGCAGCGAACCCAGCACCTCGGCAAGCCGCATCAGCCCGGGCTCGAACGGCGCCTCGGCCGCCGATGCCGGCTGCACCGTGACGGCCATGCTGATGGCGAGGCTTGCGGCGAGAAAGGGGGAGGCGCGGGTCATCAGGGCCTTGCGATGGAAGAGCAAGGCTTTGTGGCGAAACATTTTGTCGCCTGCAAGGCCATTCTGGGGTCACCGCTCGGCGGCTTGGGCAGGGCCAAGCAACTCCTCGGCAACTTCAAACACATCGCCCGCCAGCGGCATCGCCGCCATTTCCGCCAGCGTGTAGAACGCCGCCGTTTCGGCGTCATCGCTCGCTGCCGGCTCGCCGCCGACATAGGCCGCGCCGAACACCGTCAGCAGATAGTCGACCGCGTGGTGCTCAGCGCGGCCGTCGATATGGATGTCGCGCAGCGGGTGGTAATCCTTCGCCTTGAGCCCGGTTTCCTCCTTGAGTTCGCGCGCCGCGGCTTGCGCCAGCGTCTCGCCCGGCTCGACCTTGCCGCCGGGATACGCGTAGAGCCCTTGCGAAGGCGGCCGCGCCCGCTTGACCAGCAGCACCGTCTTGCCGCGCACGACGGCGACGGAGACTGCCGGGATAATCTTGCGAACCTTGTTCATGCGTTGCGAATCGCGCCGGCTGCCGGCTTGGTTGTGGACCGGACCACTTTAGCGGTTGCGGCGCGGCGGTTCCATCGCCACTTTCATGGCGATCCCGACCGAAGAGCCAATCCATGTGCGGACGCTTTGCCCTGACCGCCTCGCCGGACCAGACCGCCGCCATTCTTGGCCTGGCGGAGCTGGAGGCGTTTCCGGCCCGCTACAATATCGCTCCGACGCAGCCGGTGCTGATGGCGTTCGCCGGTCCGCCAAGAGCGCCAGGCTCCAACCTGCCAGACCGCCAGGCGATGCTGGTGCGCTGGGGCCTGATCCCGACTTGGGTCAAGGATACGAAGGAATTTCCGCTGCTCTTCAACGCGCGCTCGGAAGGCGTGCTGCAGAAGGCCTCGTTCAAGACCGCCATGCGCCATCGCCGGGCCCTTGTGCCGGCCTCCGGCTTTTATGAATGGCAGCAGTCGGGTAGCGCCAAGGGCCAGCCCTACTGGATCCAGCCGCGGCGGGGCGGGGTGATCGCCTTCGCCGGTCTGATCGAGACCTATGCCGAGCCGGGCGGTTCCGAGATGGACACCGGCGCGATCCTCACCACGCGGGCCAACGCCGGCACCGCCCATATCCACGACCGCGTACCGGTGGTGATCGAGGAACGCGATTTCGCCCGCTGGTTGGATTGCCGCACGCAGGAGCCGCGCGACGTGCTCGACCTCCTCAAGCCCGCCGAGCCCGATTTCTTCGAGGCGATTCCGGTTTCCGACCTCGTCAACAAGGTCGCCAACACCGGGCCGGAGATTCAGGAGAGGGGCATGGTCGGGCCTCACCCCGACAGGGTCAGGCGCCAGAAACCCGGCGCGGACGAAAACCAGATGACCCTGTTTTAGCGAAGGCTGCTAGCGGAGGCCTTCCATCTCCAGGACGAGCATTGGCGTCGCCCTCATTGCCGGCACTCCGATCTTCGGAGACTGCGCCGGTCCTGCCGTTTCAGGCGGCGCGCGGCGAGATGATCTTCTGCGCCGGCTTCTTCTTCTTCGCGGTGTGAAGAAGGGCTGCGACGATGGCCGCAGGGCCGATCGCGCGGTAGTGGCTGGCGAGCGGCTGTTGCGCCGGTCGGCTTTGTTCTTGCTTACTTCGAGGCATTGTTCTCTTCCCTGGTAACGTTTTCGTGTCTGGGTTTGGTGGTCGATTCGGACCAAATCGTGACGTTTGGCGGTCTAGTCCGATAATGTTTCATCACTGTGCCGAGATGCTTAATAAAATGTTTCGGCCCGTTTTTACCTGTGATGGAACGACAGCTTTCCCGAGTTGAGCGACTTGACGGCAACACCTGCGGACGCGATAAAGCCGGGCATGAAAACGTCTTTCGCCATTTGTGGCATTTGCATTATTGGCTAGCCTCGCGCTGGTCCGGACGTTTTCGCCTTATCTTCCCCTAGATTGGACAAACGCCCCGGCCAGCAGGCTGGAGCCCGATTTGCGCCCGCGCGCGGGGAGGCTCCGTCCAACATAAGGGATCGGAAGAGCACGAATGTCTGACGCATCGAAGGGCCTCAGCCTTTACAACACGCTGACGCGGGCGAAGGAGCGTTTCGTTCCGATCGATCCGCAAAACGTGCGCATGTATGTTTGCGGCCCGACGGTCTACGACTTTGCCCATATCGGCAACGCGCGGCCGGCGATCGTCTTCGACGTGCTGTTCCGTTTGCTGCGCCAACTCTATGGCGAAAAGCACGTCACGTATGTGCGCAACATCACGGATGTCGACGACAAGATAAATGCGCGCGCCCTGCGCGATTTCGGCGCCGAGATCGAAGTCGGGACGCTTTCGCTGAACGACGCGATCCGGCGCGTCACCGAAAAGACCGCCGACCAGTACCACAAAGATGTCGCGGCACTCGGCTGTTTGGAGCCGACCCACGAGCCGCGGGCGACCGAATTCGTCGCGCCCCGCGCCGACGGCAAGGCCGACATGCTGTCGCTGATCGCGCAGCTGATCGAGCGCGGCCACGCCTATGTCGCCGGCGGCGAGGTGCTCTTCGACACCGCCTCGATGCCCGATTATGGCGAGCTTTCGAAGCGCAATCTCGACGAGCAGCAGGCCGGCGCCCGCATCGCCGTCGACGCCCACAAGAAGAACCCCGGCGATTTCGTTTTATGGAAACTCTCGACGCCGGAAGAGCCCGGCTGGGAAAG
>NZ_RZSF01000099.1:0-19803 GCF_004023325.1 Mesorhizobium sp. M1A.F.Ca.ET.072.01.1.1
TTATTGACCACTGTATCGAGCTCGTCGTTGCTGGATCGTGGGATCCAACGACGTCAGGCTCGCTGTCGGTCTCAGGCGCAATGGGAGCTTCGTCTTCGGGCCTCACATGGCCACGCTCGACGAGAAGCGACCCGTCCGCATCCACGCTGATGAAGACGCCGGCGCGCGCCATGTCTGCCGGATCGAAGCGGACGGAACGCGCCTGCAGCGTTTCGATGGCGGTCTCAAGTTCGCCAAACCGCTGATCGACCTCGTCCGGCAACTCGTCGACTTCCTCATATTGAGCCTGCAGCTTAGCGAACTCACTCCGCAGCGCATCGAGCGTAGCCTGCTCCTCCTTGGACAGCTCGACCGGCGTGCCTTCGAGCTCACGCAAGCCGTTCGCCGCGCCATAGGGGAAACTCACCGCGACTTCGATCCATTTCCAACCCTCGTTGGCGATTTCGTCGGCGATCGTCTTAAGTTTCTCGGTAACGAGGCGGTCGAGCAGTGGTGCGTCCTGCAGCCATCCGCCATCGTCCGACTGGAAGAGGTCGCGCAGTACGTCGCCGCCCGCCGCCTCGTAGGCGTCTAGGCCCACGAAGACGGCCCGCTTGTCGGAAGCGCGCACGGTGTTCTCGGTCAACATGCGGCGGATCTGATATGGTTCTTTCGACCAGCTGTTCTTGATCGCTTCCCAGACCTGCTCCTGTCGAGCGTGGTCGTTGCTGACCGAGAACGCCTCGAGCTGGGCGATGGTCATGCCGTCGTCGGCATAGATGTCGAGGAGCGCTGGCGACACAGCGGTGAGCTTGAGGCGCTGCTTGACGATGTTGACCGAGATGAAGAAGGCCGACGCGATCTCCTCCTCCGACATGCCCTTTTCACGCAGATCCTTGAAGGCTTGATACTGATCGAGCGGATGAAGCGGCGCGTGCTCGATATTCTCCGCAAGCGAGACTTCCTCGGCTAGGACCGAGCTGGACGCATTGCCGACGACGCAGGGAACCGGTGTGGTCCTGGCAAGCCGCTTCTGCTTCACCAGCATTTCAAGTGCGCGGTAGCGGCGTCCGCCAGCCGGTATCTCGAACATGCCGGTCTCGTTGCCGTCGGCATCGAGAACAGGACGAACATGGATGCTCTGGATTAGGCCGCGGCGTGCGATCGAGGCAGCGAGGTCGTCGATCGAGACGCCGGCTTTGATGCGCCGAACGTTGGTCTGGGCAAGCACCAGCTTGTTGAAAGGAATGTCGCGCGCGGACGACAAGGTGATCTTCTGAACGGCTGTGGTCATCTGGGTGCTCCGCGACGGGCGCCGAGAGCCTCTCTCTCAGTCCTGAACCCGTCGCGAAAACCCACTCAAATCTCTCCCTCTCCTTCGCCTGCATGTCGGCCGCCGAAGTCCGTCAGCAGCGGCTCGCAGAAGCCGTTCACCCTCGGGATGCTTTGGCGGCTAGGGCAGCTCGGCATAAGCCGAGATCGGTATATCGACGTCCTCAGGCAGATGGCTGAGGAGCCAGTCAGTTGCTTTGCTGGCTTGGCTGGCGGCGCGCACGATTGCGCGATTGTCCTCTCGTAAAACCTCGAGCCAGGACCCGATGTAGTCGGCATGCCGTACCGTGGGATAGATACCAAGCGCCGCGCAGGCGAAAGCGGCGCTGATCTCGGCCACCAGTTCCTCGAACGCATATTTCTTGGTGCCGAAAGACCCGGAAAGATCACGAGCAAGCCGTGTTGTATGGCCGGTTGCATGACCAAGTTCGTGGAGGGCCGTACGATGCCAGTTAATTGGATCGAAGAAGGCTTGCGGCGGCGGCACCTGAACATAGTCGGGGATTGGCATGTAGCAGGCTCTGCCTCCGCCGATGCGAAACTCAACGCCGGCGGCGTCGATTAGCGCCTTGACCCGCGGCTCGATCAAGCTCTGATCCGGCAGCGGCGGTTGAATAGCGGTCTCGTCAGGCAAATTCTCGCATTGCTGAACATTGAAGACCGTGAAACGCTTGAGGAACGGGATCGCTCGGGCATCCTCGCCATTCTCGCTGGCGCGCTTCTTCTCGTCATCGGGAACAAAGCGATCAGCGTAGACGACAGTGGTACCGCGCTCGCCTTTCCGGACATTTCCACCGAGCAAGATGGCCTGCCGAAAGGTCAGCCAGCTTTGCGTCGGAAACCCCTGTTCGACGACGGCGCCCCAGAGGATAAGCACGTTAATCCCGCTATAGGCTCTGCCGGTGGAGGCGTTTCTCGGCATCGAGAAGGGCGCCTTTGCAGCGGCTGTCCCCCAGGGCTGGACCCAGGGAAAGCGACCGGCCTCCAGCTCGGCGATGATCTTGTTGGTGATATCGTCATAGAGGTTGCTGCGATCGGCGAGGGCGCGGACTGGATCGTTACGACAAGGCATCGCGGTTTCTCCGCGACGGGCGCCGGAGGACTCTCCTCTGGCTCTCAACCCGTCATCGAAAACGCGCTCCTCCTCTGACTTTCGTCGGGAGAAAGGCCGCGCCTCTCTCCCGACCTAAGCAAACAAGGGCGTACAAGGCGGAAGCACCGAAATGCCCGCCAGCGGGACCAAGTCAGTTCGGGCTGGAGAAAGTTCGTGGCCCTGAGACCGGTTCAACAGGGCGGCCGAAGGAGCATCAGCATAGCGCCGACGTCAGGCGGGATGCGGGACCGACAGCCCCCGGCGAAGGGCGCCGTTTGAATCAGTGTTTCTGACATGGATGTCCTTTGCCTCGGTCTACGCACTGAATCCTGGGGTCCTACCGACCGATATGTGCGAAATCGTAGCCCAGAGTATCCCGCACAGCTTTCTGTCGTTCCATCCTCGCGAAGTCTCGGTTTCAATCTTCGCAGCGCCATAAGGAGAGAGCCGCGCGATGACGATTCACACGAAACATGAGACCACACGAACAATTCGCCGCAGGGAACTGCGTGAAATGATACCTCTGGCCGACAGTACGATTTATGAGATGGAACAGCGGGGGCAGTTCCCGCGCCGCTTCGCGCTGACTCCTCGTTGCGTCGTTTGGGACCTGGCCGAGGTCGAAGCGTGGCTGCGTGCTCGCCGGGCGGTACCTATCAGGCGCGCCAAAGCTCCCGATGTAAGCTTGCGAAAGACCAGTCCAGTCAAAGCGCAGGATCGGGCTCGAAGATCGCCATCGTCGGGGGCATAAGGACGACGGGACGTTTTCTTCCCTCAACCCAAGCTTCCACTATATCCGACCATTCTTGCATCATGTGGCGACGCTGCATTTCGTATTCCGCCTTGTTGTAGACGCCGCGGGAGGAGCGACCATCCTCATGGGCGAGGCATTTTTCGATCCAGTCGCTGTTGAACCCTAGTTCATTCAAAAGCGTGGAACCCGTGCGCCGAAGATCGTGCACGGTGAACGGCTCAAGCGGCAGACCTTCATTCTTTGCTTGTTCGACGACCGAATAGGTCACACGATTGAAGGTTGCGCGCGACATTGGCGCATCCGCATCGTATCGCGACGGCAGCACGAAACGTGAGTTTCCCGAACAGGTCTTGAGCGCAATAAAGATGTCGACTGCTTGGCGCGACAGGTAGACGTTATGGGCCTTCGATCGCTTCATCCGTTCCTTTGGGATGGTCCAGACCGCATTTTCGAAATCAACCTCATCCCAGGTGGCGTCCTGAAGCTCGCTCTTTCGCACCATCGTGAACAGGATAAGGCGAAGGCCGAGACGAATGGTGGGCAAAGTGGCGACCTTCTCCAGCACCTTGAGCATGACACGGATTTCGGTTGGAGATAGCGACCGATCTCTTGGGACAAAGTTCGCGATCGATGCCGGCCCGACGTCATCGGCCGGATTGGATACTTTCTCGCCATGGAGAATGGCAAAGCCGTAGATCTGTTTGAGGATATCACGGACATGGATCGCGGTTGCCGGCGCTCCGCGCTCGACGATCTTGGCACATTGGCCGCGGAGATCGTCCGGTGTGATTTCGGTCAGCAGCCGATTGCGCCAAATCGGCAGGAGCTCGCGCTCGAAAATTGATCGACGCATTGATCGCGTGCTGTCTGCCATCGGAGCCGCCGTCAGCCACTTCTCTCCGAACTGGCCAAAGCTTTTGGCTTCTTTCAGCTGCCGTTTGTCTCGTTGCTTCTCGATGGCGGGAGAGCGACCCTCTCTAACCGCTCGACGGGCATCGAGGCATTTTTCTCGGGCCTGAAGGAGAGAGATTCCATCGCGACCGTATTTGCCGAGATAGACGGTCTCCCGACGGCCATTGAGCCTGTAATCCAGCCGGAACGAGATCGCGCCGCTTGGCATAACGCGGACATACATTCCGTCACGGTCCGCCACTTTGTAGATTTTCTCTTTTGGTTTCAATGCTTTGAGAGCGGCGTCCGTCAGCATCCCGACTTGCCTTTCCAAAAAGTACCGTCGTCAGGTTTTTGAGGGCTGGCGGCGGATTTTGCCCTTAAATTTCAGATACTTAGTGTGAAAAAAGTACCGTCAGAAGCCCTCTATGACGTGACGGTACTGTCAAAAAATCATCGTGGCAATATGGGTGAGGTCCGGCAACCGGTACGGCAGATC
Source organism: Mesorhizobium sp. M1A.F.Ca.ET.072.01.1.1 (assembly GCF_004023325.1). NCBI lineage: Bacteria > Pseudomonadati > Pseudomonadota > Alphaproteobacteria > Hyphomicrobiales > Phyllobacteriaceae > Mesorhizobium > Mesorhizobium sp. M1A.F.Ca.ET.072.01.1.1. The sequence continues at coordinate 4,549 of NZ_RZSF01000099.1, forward strand.
CAAACGACGCACGCCGATAGCCGGCGAATGTTGCCGGCCAAAACTATTTTTGATTTCAGTGACTTAGATCGAACTCTAGCGCAATTTCGGCGGTGTTCGGATGGGCCTGAATCATTCCCACTCGATGGTGCCCGGGGGCTTCGACGTAACGTCGTAGACGACGCGATTGATGCCTTTCACCTCGTTGATGATGCGGGTGGCGGCGGCGCCCAGGAAGTTCATGTCGTAATGATAGAAATCGGCCGTCATGCCGTCGACCGAGGTCACAGCGCGCAGCGCGCAGACGAATTCGTAGGTGCGGCCGTCGCCCATTACGCCGACGGTCTGCACCGGCAAGAGCACGGCGAAGGCCTGCCAGATGGCATCGTAGAGGCCGGCCTTGCGGATCTCGTCAAGGTAGATGGCGTCGGCCTCGCGCAGGATCTCGAGCTTCTCGCGGGTGATGCCGCCCGGGCAGCGTATGGCGAGGCCAGGACCCGGGAACGGATGGCGGCCGATGAAGCTTTCGGGCAGGCCGAGCTCTCGGCCCAGCGCCCTCACCTCGTCCTTGAACAACTCGCGCAGCGGCTCGACCAGCTTCATGTTCATGCGCTCGGGCAGGCCGCCGACATTGTGATGCGACTTGATCGTCACCGACGGGCCGCCGGAGAAGGAGACGCTTTCGATGACGTCGGGATAGAGCGTGCCCTGCGCCAGGAAGTCGGCGCCGCCAAGTTTCTTCGCCTCTTCCTCGAACACCTCGATGAACAGGCGGCCGATGGTCTTGCGCTTCTTTTCCGGATCGCTCTCGCCTTCCAGCGCCGAAATGAAGCGGTCGGAAGCGTCGACCAGGATCAGCGGCAGGTTGTAATGCTGGCGGAACATCTCCACCACGCTTTTCGCCTCGTCCTTCCGCATCAGGCCGTGGTCGACGAGGATGCAGGTCAACTGATCGCCGACCGCCTCGTGGATCAGGAGCGCAGCGACCGAGGAATCGACGCCGCCCGACAGCGCGCAGATCACCTTGCCCTTGCCGACCTGCTTGCGGATCGCCTCGACCGCCTGCTCGCGATAGGCAGCCATGGTCCAGCCCGTGCTGAGGCCGGCGATATGGTGGACGAAGTTGCTCAGCAGCTTGGCGCCGTCCGGGGTATGGACGACCTCGGGATGGAACTGCACCGCGTAAAACTTCCGTGCCTCGTCGGCAATCGCTGCGAAGGGCGCGCCGGTGGAGATGCCGACGATCTTGAATCCTTCCGGAATGGCGGTGACGCGATCGCCGTGGCTCATCCAGACCTGATGACGCGTGCCCCTGGCCCAGACACCGTCGAACAGCGCGCAGTCGTCCTCGATCTCCAGGAAGGCCCGGCCGAACTCGCGGTGATGGCCGGCCTCGACCTTGCCGCCGAGCTGAGCGCACATCGTCTGTTCGCCATAGCAGATGCCGAGCACCGGAATGCCGGACGAAAAGACCTCGTCGGGCGCGCGGGGCGAGCCGATGTCGACGGTCGAGTGCGGGCTGCCCGATAGGATGACGGCCTTCGGCCGGATGCGGCGGAAGCCCTCTGCGGCTGACTGGAACGGAACGATCTCGCAGTAGACCCCGGCCTCGCGCACGCGTCGCGCGATCAGCTGCGTGACCTGGCTGCCGAAGTCGATGATGAGAACGGTGTCGGGATGTGTCGTCATGGCGAGCCTTTAAAGAAAGAACCGATTCGGCGCAATGGTGCGCGTTGCGACGTTCGGTCTTGCCAAAACGCCTAAAGCGCGTCGCGTCGAACGGGCCCAGGCGACGAGCTTCAAGTTTCGTCTTGATACATGTCGTTCTCCCAAAACCGCTGCGCACTTTTGGGCGACATGCATTAAGTAAGGCCGATCGCGCCGGACGCAATCGCCTGCTCGAGCAGACCTATCGCCGCCGCCAGCTTCTCGTCGATGACGTGCAGATACTCGGTCCAGTCGCCGACATGCCTGAGATCGACCGCGCCGTCGGAAATACCGCGCAGGCCGATCAGCGGCACGCCGAACAGCTGGCAGGCGCGCAGGCAGGCGAAGGTCTCCATGTCGACCATGTCGGCGTCGATCGCGTCATAGGCGGCCCCGGTGACGACGGCGCCTCCGGTCGACAGCGTCGCGGTCCCGATGCCGGGAATGACGAAGGGCAGCGGCACCGTCACGGGCAGGTCGAGGAACGGCGTCGCGCCCTTCGCGAAGCCGAGCGGCGAAGCGTCGATGTCGCGGTAACTCACCGACACGGCCTGGTAGATTTCGGTCTGTTCGAGCGTTCGGCTTCCCGCGGAGCCCAGCGATACGACGAGATCAGGCAGCGCATCCTCGGCCTTCAACGTGGCGAGCTCGGCGCCGAGGCGCACACCGGCCTCGACCGGGCCGACGCCGGTCATCAGCGGCGTGAACAGCTTTTTGAGATGCGGGCCGTATTCGGCCTCGGCCGCCATGACGAAGAGGACGGATTTTTCCCCTATCCGCGCAGCGCTCGCCATGGATCACCCCTCGATGCCGTCGCGGCCGACCACCGTCATCATTGTGCCAGTCATGGTGGCGATCAGCTTGGCCTCGCCATCGGCGGCGAAGGCATAGGCCTGGCCGTCGGCAACAATGATGGTGCGGCCTGGCTTGGTCACCGAGCCGCGGAACAGGAAGCGCTCGCCCTTCCCCGGCGCCAAAAGGTTGACCTTGAATTCGATGGTCAGCACGCTGGAATTCTGCGGCATCAACGAGAAGGCGGCATAGCCGCAGGCCGAGTCCAGCGCGGTCGAGATGACGCCGGCATGCAGGAAGCCGTGCTGCTGGGTGAGCGAAGGGGCATAGGGCATCTCGATCTCGATGATGCCGGGCGTGACCAGCGTCAGCTCCGCGCCGATGGTGGCCATGGCCTTCTGGCGGGCAAAGGAAGTCCTGACGCGATCCTCATAATCGGGAGCGGGTACGATTTTGGCTGCCATGGCCTTCGCCTCATTTTTGCTGGCGAAGCTTATTGCAGAGGCAGGCAGGACAGGCAATCGCTTATGTTGCAGCGCAGCAAATGCCGGCTGCCCTCATGCGACCCTGCGCAGGGCGTGGAAATAGAACCCGTCAGTGCCACTGAGCGCCGGCGACAGCGAGATGCCACCGGCTTCGCCAATACGCGTAGCGCTCTCGTGGCCGGGGAAACGGCCGTCCCAGAGCTGGCGGTGGTCGACCGGCGCGAAGTCGCCGTGGCGCTCGCGGAAGGCTGCGACCTGCTCGCCGTTTTCGGCATCGAACACCGAGCAAGTGATGTAGACCAGCAGCCCGCCGGGACTCACGAAAGCCTGCGCCATGTCGAGGATCGCCTGCTGCTCACCCTTGCGGGCATCGAGCTGTCTGTCCGTCAGCCGCCACTTGGCGTCCGGGCGCCGCCGCCAGGTGCCGCTGCCGGTGCAGGGCGCATCGATCAGCACGAGGTCCATGTGACCGGTGAGCGGCGCGAGTTCCGCAGGCTTGCTTACGACCTGGATGTTGCGGCTGTGCGCGCGGCGGATGCGCTCGAAGATCGGCGCCAGCCGCACCTTTTCCGCATCATGGGCGAAGACCTGGCCGCGATTGTCCATCTCTGCCGAAAGCGCCAGGGTCTTGCCCCCGGCGCCCGCGCAATAGTCGAGCACCTGCATGCCCGGCTCGGCGCCGGCGAGCGTTGCCGCAAGCTGCGAGCCCTCGTCCTGCACCTCGAACCAGCCTTTCTGGAAGGCGGGCTCGGCCTGGACGTTCGGATGCCTGCCGTCGCCATTGATCGGCGGGATGCGGATGCCGTGCGGCGCGATTGCGGCAGCTGCTGCACCGGTGCCCTGGAGTTCCGCCAGCACCTTGCCGCGGTCTGCCTGCAGCGCATTGACCCTGAGGTCCAGCGGCGGGCGCATCGCGAGAGCCGCGCCCTCTTCGACCCAGGCATCGCCATAGGCGTGCTCGAGAAGCGGCGCGCACCAGTCCGGAACATCGGCCCGCACGGCATCCGGCGCATCGGCGAGCCTGCCGGAGGCTGCCGCTTTCAGTTCGGCGGCGCTGAGCAGCGGCGGCGCGAATTTGTCGCCGTCGAGAGCGTCATTCAGCGACCGCGCCGTCTGGCCCCATTCCAGCAGCAACGCGCCGAAGCCGATGGCGCGCGGCGTCTCCTCGCCGAAGAGCCAGCCGGCCGAGCGCTTGCGGCGCAGCGCGTCGTAGACGATGTTGCCGATAGCCGCGCGGTCGCCGCCACCGGCAAAGCGGTGCGACAAGCCCCAGTCGCGCAAGGCGTCGGCCACCGGCCGATGCCGCCGGCCGATGTCTTCAAGCACTTCGATGGCTGCCGCCAGCCTTCCGCCCAGTCTCATTCCTGCTTCCGTCTATCGTTGCTTTCCGCCCTGCTCTTAGAGCCTTTCCGGCTCCGATTGAAACCCTTCTGTTTCGCTGAGGCCAAACGACCTGTCCCATACCATCGCGTCCATGCAACGGACGGAAGGTTCTTTCGCGGCAGTCGGCAGTCAGCGGATAACAAGAAAAGCGCCTCGCACATGAAACTTCTCTAATGTCTTGACTGGCGAATGCAAAGCAAGACCGCTGGCTCAACACTCAGCTTTCCAAGTTTTTCCGGCAGGAATACTCTTTCGTCTGTGATTCGCGACGCGGAAAACGCATTTTGGTGGATCCCTATGAGGAGAGGGCAATGAAAACTTATCTGGCAGAAGTTCTAGGCACGTTTCTGTTGGTGTTCATCGGCACGGCCTCCGTGGTCACGGGCGGCTTCGGCGGCGCGCTGCCGCTCGGACAGGAAGGGATCGGCCTGGCGTTCGGCATCGGCTTGATCGCCGCGGCCTATGCGATCGGCCCGATCTCGGGCGCGCATCTCAATCCGGCGGTGACGCTCGGCGTGTTCCTTGCGGGGCGGATGCCGGCGAGGCAAGTCGTGCCTTACTGGATCGCGCAGATCACCGGCGCCATCATCGCTTCGCTGGCGCTGTGGATCATCGTCACCGGTCAGGCCGGCGGCCACACCGGGGGCTTCGGCGCCAATGGCTGGGACGAGGCGAAATGGGGCATCAGCTCGGCCTTCCTGTGGGAGCTGATCGGCACCTTCACCTTCGTCACCGTCATTCTCGGCGTCACCAACGCCAAGCACATGACGGCCTTTGCCGGCCTGGTGATAGGCCTAACGCTGGCAGGGCTCCACTTTGCCATGATCCCGGTGACGGGCACTTCGGTCAATCCGGCGCGCTCGATCGGCCCGGCGCTGTTTTCGGGCGGCGCGGCGCTCGGCCAGCTCTGGCTGTTCATCGTCGCACCACTGATCGGCGGGGCGATCGCCGGCATCGTCGCCAAGGCTGGCATCTTCGAAAAAGACTGATACCTATTGCAAAAGGCGCGGGCATGAACCCGCGCCTTCTGGGGGGGATGAGACCTAAAGCGCATTGCGATCTTTCAGTTTCGCTCCGTGCGCTTTAGTTGCCTTTGTCCCGAAAGCGGCTCCCACTCTCGGGAGACCTGCTTTACTTCGCGACCAGTTCGAACCGGTCGAGATTCATCACCTTCGTCCACGCCTTCACGAAGTCCTTGACGAACTTCTGCTTGGCATCGGCCGAGCCGTAAACCTCGGCCAGCGCACGCAATTGCGAGTGCGAGCCGAAGATCAGGTCGGCGCGGGTGCCGGTCCACTTGACTTGCTTGGTCTTGCGGTCGCGCGCCTCATAGACCTCATCCGAGTCTGGCTCGGAGCCGGCCGCCGGATCCCAGATGGTCGCCATGCTGAGCAGGTTGATGAAGAAGTCGTTGGTCAGCGTGCCCGGCCTGTCGGTGAACACGCCGTGCTTTGAGCCGCCATGATTGGCGCCGAGCACGCGCAGGCCGCCGACCAGCACCGTCATTTCCGGCGCCGTCAGCGTGAGGAGCTGCGCACGGTCGACCAGCATCGCTTCGACGGACATGGGCAGCCTGCCGCGGACATAGTTGCGGAAGCCGTCGGCCCTCGGCTCGAGTGCCGCGAAGGATTCGACATCGGTCTGCTCCTGCGAAGCGTCCATGCGGCCTGGCGTGAAGGGCACGTTCACCTCATTGCCGCCGTCCTTCGCGGCCTTCTCGATCGCGGCGGCGCCGCCGAGCACGATCAGGTCGGCGAGCGAGATCTTCTTCTCGCCAGCCTGCACTGAGTTGAACTCCTGCTGGATGGCTTCGACCTTCGCCAGCACCTTCGAAAGCTGGGCCGGCTGGTTGACTTCCCAGTCCTTCTGCGGGCTGAGACGGATGCGGCCGCCATTGGCGCCGCCGCGCTTGTCCGAGCCGCGGAAGGTCGAGGCCGAGGCCCAGGCAGTTGAGACCAGTTCAGGAACCGTGAGGCCGGAGGCCAGGATCTTCGCCTTCAGCGCGGCGATATCCTCTTCGCTGACCAGTTCGTGGTCGATCGCCGGAATCGGATCCTGCCAGATCAGCTCTTCCTTCGGCACGAGCGGGCCGAGATAACGAACCACCGGGCCCATGTCGCGATGGGTGAGCTTGAACCAGGCGCGGGCGAAAGCGTCGGCGAACTGGTCCGGGTACTGCTGGAAGCGACGCGAGATCTTCTCATAGGCCGGATCGAAGCGCAGCGCGAGATCGGTGGTGAGCATGGCCGGAGCATGACGCCTGGAGGGATTGTGCGCGTCCGGAACCGTGCCGGCGCCGGCGCCGCCCTTCGGCGTCCACTGATTGGCACCGGCCGGGCTCTTCGTCAGCTCCCATTCGAAGTTGAACAGGTTGTCGAAGAAATTGTTGCTCCATCTGGTCGGCGTCGTGGTCCAGGTGACTTCCAGGCCCGAGGTGATGGCGTCGCCGGCAATGCCGGTGGCATGTTTGCTCGACCAGCCGAGGCCCTGCGCTTCGATGCCGGCACCTTCCGGCTCCACGCCCACCAGCGAGGCATCGCCGGCGCCATGGGTCTTGCCGAAGGTGTGGCCGCCGGCGATCAGCGCCACGGTCTCTTCGTCGTTCATGGCCATACGGCGGAAGGTCTCGCGGATGTCGCGGGCCGCGGCGACCGGATCCGGCTTGCCGTTCGGGCCTTCCGGGTTGACGTAGATCAGGCCCATCTGAACGGCGCCGAGATGGCCCTGCAGTTCACGGTCGCCGGAATAGCGCTGGTCGTCCAGCCACTTCGTTTCGGAGCCCCAATCCACGTCCTGCTCCGGCTCCCACACGTCGGCACGGCCGCCGGCGAAGCCGAAGGTCTTGAAACCCATCGATTCCAGCGCGACGTTGCCGGCAAGGATCATCAGGTCAGCCCAGGAGATCTTGCGGCCGTATTTCTGTTTGACCGGCCACAGCAGCCGGCGTGCCTTGTCGAGATTGGCATTGTCCGGCCAGCTGTTCAGCGGCGCGAACCGCTGCTGGCCGGCACCGGCGCCGCCACGCCCGTCGCCGATGCGATAGGTGCCGGCACTGTGCCAGGCCATGCGGATGAAGAGCGGTCCGTAATGGCCGAAATCGGCCGGCCACCAGTCCTGCGAGTCGGTCATCACATGGTGCAGGTCCTTGATCACGGCATCGAGATCGAGGCTCCGGAATTCCGTGGCATAGTCGAAATCCTCGCTCATCGGGTCCGAGAGGCTCGACTGCTGATGAAGAACGGCGAGGTCGAGTAGATTCGGCCACCAATCCCGATTGGTCCTGCCGGCGGATCCATGCGCCACGGGGCATTTGCCAGCGCTGTTGTCGTCGGTTTTCGCGTCCATCTTACTCTCCAGGTTTTGATTTTTCCGAGATTGATTCTGCGCAGATTTCGGGGCCGACCAGCGGCCGCGCCAATCTGGAATGATTCCAGCCTAGGCCGGCTTGGCGATAAAGACAAATTGCCTTTCCTGTTCGTTTTGATAAGCCTTCCTTATGATCGGCCTCACCGTGCGACAGATGCTTTATTTCGACGCGCTGGCGCAGACGCTGCATTTCGGCCGCGCCGCGAAGCTTGCCGGCGTCAGCCAGCCGGCGCTCTCCGGCCAGATCGCCGAAATGGAAGAGCGGCTGAACTGTCTTCTGTTCGAGCGCGGCGGCAGGACGGTGCGGATGACGGACGAAGCGCTTGTGCTGCAGCCGCGCATCGAGCGCATTCTTGCCGATATACGTGACGTCGAGACGACCGCCCGGCGCGGTCGCCCCGCGATGGAAGGCCGCTTCCGGCTGGGCATCATCCCGACCGTAGCGCCCTATCTCCTGCCGCGGGTCCTGCCGGAATTGAAGAAGCATTTCCCGGGCCTGCAGCTCGAACTGCGCGAGGCGCTGACGGCATCGTTGGTCGAGGACAATGTCTCGGGCAAGCTCGACGCTTTCATCGCCGCGCTGCCGCTCGACCATCCAGGGCTCGTCACGGAAGAGCTCTTCCCGGACCGCTTCTTCCTTGCGGTCCCCGCCGGCGATCCGGCTTTCGCCTCGCCGCCCGTGCCGCCGGAAAGCCCGGCGCTGGAACGGCTGATGCTGCTCGAGGAAGGCCATTGCCTGCGCGAACAGGCTCTGGCCGTCTGTGGCAATGTTCGACCGGTGGCGATGGCAAGCTATGGCGCCACCAGTCTCACCACCCTCTTGCAGATGGTGGCGCATGGGCTGGGCGTGACGCTGGTTCCGGAAATGGCGGCAAACGCCGCGGGCGTCATGCCGGACCTGAAGATCGTGCCGTTCCAGGAGCCGATGCCGCAGCGCATGATCTGCCTCGCATGGCGGCGCAACAAAGTGCGCCAGGACGAATGCGTGGAACTGGCAAAGATCATACGGGGATTGGATCAGGCGGTGCTGGCGAGCTGACCCTGGATTCTGAACTTTCCCAATCTCAGTTCTCAGCCAACGCCTGGTATCGGAAGCTTCTGCTGCTTACCCGAGCTAACGCTGCCCGCTTCTGAAATGCGATAGTGCGGTTCCAACCTCGTGTTCTCTATCCTGCGTTCGATTACCACCCTTCACGGCACAAATATGAGAAATACGTAGGTAAAGAACACCACAATATGAACCATTCCGGTCAGGAATGTCGTTCTTTCGGTGCTAAAGCTTACGCTGCAAATGAAAAGCGCCAGCGCCAAAAGTACCGCATCAGCCGCCGGAAGCCCGAGCGTCAACCCTCGGCCTGTCAGCAGGCTGGCGGCCGCCACCGCCGGTATCGTCAGACCGATGGTGGCGCAGGCCGAACCCATCGCAACGTTGAGGCCGCGCTGCAGCTCATTGTTGAGCGAGGCGCGAACCGCCGAAATGGCCTCCGGCATCAAAACCAGCCCGGCGATCATCGCTCCCACGATACTGTCGGCCTGGGTCACCTGGTAGGCAACGAGCGTATCCTCGACACCGGCGGCGACCTGCTCGGCCAGCATGACGATGCCGATCAGCCCGCTCACCAGCAGCAGAACGCCGACAGAAAGGCTTTCGTGAAGGGCAGTTCGCATCGAAACCTCGTGCGCCTGTTCCTGGACGAAGTCGTCCCGGTGCCGAACGGTCTGGGCGAACACGAAGCTTGCATAGAGCAGCACTGAAAGGACGCTCACAAAACCAAGCTGGCCTGCCGAAAACGTGCCAGGATCCGTCGTCTGGGTGTAGGTCGGCAGGACAAGCGTCATGACAGTCAGCGCGATCAGAACCGCGAGATACGCGCTGGTCCCTTGCCGAACGATTGCCTGCTTGCGATGACGCCAGCCGCCAAGCGTGAGACACGTTCCGACGACGCCGGTAGAGATAATCATCACCGTCGAGAAGACGGACTCGCGCGCCAATGTCGGGTTGTTCTCTCCATGCAGCATCATGGAAACGATGATCGACACTTCGATTGCCGTCACGGCAAAGGTCAGCACCAACGTCCCGTACGGCTCCCCCACGCGCCGGGCCACTGCCTCGGCGTGGTCGAGCACCACGAAAATGGTGATGAACATGATCGCACTCGAAAGCGCTCCAACGACAATCCTGATGTTCAGCGAACCTTCGTCCACCGAAAGGCCGCTGGCTCTGACCGCGACAGCCATCACCAGGGCGGCCAATGGCATCGTGTAGGAAGTCACCGACCGCGCGAAACCAGTCATTGAAGCCCCTGCGTTTCCGCGAATTTAGCGGAAAAGCCTGTGGGAAACACCCCAGCCGACATCATTGCGAAGTGGACGGACCGATCGCCCGGCGTTCGACTTCTTCCGGGAAGCCGATCCGCTGCTGCCGAGGATGCGCGAGGAGTTGCGGCGCCGGCTGTTCCAGCGCACCGAAACGTCGAGATGCCATGGTCTTACGCCGTTTCCCGCGCCGGCAATCACCGTCCTCACAGCACCCGCGACAGGAATTCACGCGTGCGTGGCGTGCTCCCACTTGCCGGTCTGGGCGATGCGGCTTTAGGACACGATCGAACGGCTTCTGGCATCGACGGTGTCAATCGCCTTGCGAACCGCCGTGCAGAATTTTCGCAAAAGTTCCGGCTCGTTCCCCAGCCGCTGGCGCAGGGAGAAGGGTATCTCCAGCTGCGCTCCTTTGCCGGTCAATCCACGATTGACGATGTTCAAATCGCCGATGCCTGGAAAAATATGGTTGTCCGTTTTGGTGTTGAAGCCGGCTTCCTGGAGGCGCCGAACTATCTCTGTAATCAGCGCGGCATCCTTGCCGCCCATATAGATTGTCGAGGGATCGTCCCGATCTTGGCGACCATGGATAGCAACGACAATCGACTTCGCCCGCACCAAGTCGAGCGCGGATTCCTCGTCAAAGTTATTTGACGTTATGTGCAACTCGCGATTGTTGTGCGGCATCAGTCCTTCAAAGCAATACAGATCCAGATCGCTCCCTGCCACCGTCTCGGCAATCAGGGAAGTGCGGGGCTCGATTTTCCCACCGTGCGGGGCGAGGACGATCGCATTGCCGGTTCGAGCGCCACGCCGCACGACGATGCGATAGTCCACGTTTTCGATTTTGGCGGCCTTCAGCGCCGCAAAATTTGGGAACTCGTTGTCCATAATCCCATCCAAACGCGTGGTCGGCAGTTCGTGCTTCGAGCGCGTTTTGCGAAGGCTGAATATTTCCGGATCAATCCCGCCTCACGCCGTCTTCTGCGCCACCAGCCCCAGTTCCTCCACCATTGCCTCGCGCATCAGGAATTTCTGCGGCTTGCCGGTCACCGTCATTGGCAGCTCGGTGCGGAAGCGGATGTAGCGCGGCACCTTGTAATGCGCGATCTGGCCGCTGCAGAAGGCCTTGATCTCCTCAGCGGTGGCGATCTGGCCGGGCTTCAGCACGATCCAGGCGCAGATCTCCTCGCCATATTTGTCGTCGGGAATGCCGAAGACCTGCACTTCCTTGATCTTGGGGTGGCGGTAGAGGAATTCCTCGACCTCGCGCGGATAGACGTTCTCGCCACCGCGGATCACCATGTCCTTCACCCGGCCGACAATGTTGCAATAGCCCTCCGCGTCGATCGTCGCGAGGTCGCCGGTGTGCATCCAGCCGTCAGCGTCGATCGCCTCGCGGGTTTTTTCCGCGTCGTCCCAATAGCCCTTCATCACCGAATAGCCGCGTGTGCAGAGCTCGCCCGGCTCGCCGACCGGGACGGTAGCGCCATCGGCGCCGATCGCCTTGACCTCGACATGCGGATGGATGCGGCCGACCGTGGAGACGCGTTTTTCCAGCGGGTCGTCGACGCTGCTCTGGAAAGAAACCGGACTGGTCTCGGTCATGCCATAGGCAATGGTCACTTGCGCCATATGCATCAGCAACACCACCTTCTTCATCACCTCTATCGGGCATGGCGAGCCGGCCATGATGCCGGTGCGCAGGCTGGAGAGGTCGAAGCTAGAGAAATCGGCATGATCGAGCATGGCGACGAACATGGTCGGCACGCCATAAAGGCCGGTGCAACGTTCCTGCGCGACGGCTCTGAGCGTCGCGCCCGCGTCAAAACCTTCGCCCGGGAAGACCATCGTGGCGCCTTTGGTGACGCAGCCCATCGTGCCCATCGACATGCCGAAGCAATGATAGAGCGGCACAGGGATGCAGAGCCGGTCGTCGACGGTGAGCTCGATCGCCGAGGTGACGAAGCTGCCGTTGTTGACGATGTTCAAATGGGTGAGGGTCGCGCCCTTCGGCGCGCCCGTCGTTCCGCTGGTGAACTGAATGTTGATGGCGTCGCCGGGCTTCAGGCTTTCGGAGATGCGATCGAGGCTGTCATGCTCGTCGCGTCCGGCCATTGCCAGCACATCGCCGAAATTGAACATGCCGGGCGAGTTGTCCTCGCCCATACGGATGACGATCTTCAGCGACGGCAGCTTCTTTGCCTCGAGCTTGCCGGGCTCGGCCTTGGCGATCTCCGGCGCCAGCGTCTCGATCATGCCGAGATAGTCGGAGGTCTTGAAGCTGACCGCCGTGACCAGCGCCTTGCAACCGACCTTGTTGAGCGCATATTCCAGCTCGCTGAGCCGGTAGGCCGGGTTGATGTTGACCAGGATCAGGCCGATGCGCGCGGTGGCGAACTGCGTCACCAGCCATTCCCAGCGGTTGGGCGACCAGATGCCGACGCGATCGCCCTTCTCCAGGCCGAGCGCCAGGAAGCCGGCGGCCAGCGCGTCGACCGCATCCGACAGCTCGCTCCAGGTGAAGCGCTTGTCTTGCCCGACGAAGACGGCGGCATCGAGCGTGGCGTATCTGCTCACCGTATCGGAGAAGAGTTCCGGAATGGTTTTGTCGAGCAACGGCGCCGAACGGTCGCCCGAGACATGCGCCCTGCCGTCCATCGGAGCAATGAAGGTGCCATGCGTTCCGCGCCCGCGCAGATTGGTGGCGTTCATGAGCTCGTCGAGTTTGATCGCCATCGCCGTCTCCTCCCGGGATGAGCCAGCCTATCAGCCTGCCGGGACGGTGGAAACCCGCCGAAGGTACCGGTTAAGCGACCAGCGCAGCCATCTTCGCTGCGATGCCACGCAACTGTGCCTCATCGGCCGCGTCGCGGACCTTCCTGGAAGCAACGAGACAGGCTTGTGACTTCAGGATTATTCCATCGCCCAGCACCTTGAGATGGTTGGCGCGCAGCGTCGAGCCGGTGGTGGTGATGTCGACGATGACGTCGGCAAGGCCGGCCGCCGGTGCGCCTTCAGTGGCGCCGAGGCTTTCGACGATGCGGTAGACCTGGATGCCGTGCTTCAGCGAAAAGAACTGCTGGGTCAGCCGCCAGTACTTGGTGGCGATCCTGAGCCGCCGGCCATGACGCTGGCGGAAATCGGCGGCGACGTCGTCGAGATCGGCCATGGTATCGACGTCGAGCCAGATATCCGGCACCGCCACGACGACATCGGCATGACCGAAGCCGAGACGGGCAACGATCTCGGCGCGCGCTTCCCAGTCGGCGAGGTTCTCGCGCAGCAGATCCTCGCCGGTGATGCCGAGATCGACCGCGCCCTGGCCGATCTCGCCGGCGATCTCGGACGCGGAGAGGAAGGCCACCTCGACATTGTCGAAGCCCTCGATCCGGGCGCGGTATTTGCGGTCGTCCTCGGGCAGGGTGACCGCCAGTCCGGCCTTGGCCAGGACTTCAAGCGATTGCTCCTTGAGACGGCCCTTGGATGGGATCGCCAGCGTGATCATCGCGCGGGCTCCCGCAATGCTTCGATGCGGTCGAGCCAGACCGAGAAACCGACGCCGGGGATAGGCTTCTGCGCGCCGAGCAGCGTCAGCAGCCGATCGTAACGACCGCCGCCCACCAGCGGACGGTCGCCGCCCTGGGCAGCAATCTCGAAGACGAGACCGGTATAGTAATCGAGCGGACGACCGAAGGCGGCGTCGTAGCGGATCTTTTCGACCGGCAGGCCATGCGCCGCGATCGCCTCGGCGCGGGCGGCGAAATTTTCGAGCGCCGCGCCAAGGGACAGGCCGGCATCGGCGGCGAATTTTTCCAGCGCCTCAGTTGCTCCGCCCAGCGCGACGTCGATCTCGAGAAAACCCTTCAACGCCGAGAAGGCCTCGTCGGACAGCCGCACGCTGCGCAGTTGCGCCTTCTCGATCAGCCGCCGCGCGATGTCGGCCGGGGCGCGGCCCGAGGAGGCCGACAGCCCGGCCTCTTCCATGCCGGCGGCGATATAAGCGGCGAGGCCGTCGGTATCGCTGTCGAGCACCAGCAAGGCCACCGGACCCGACAGCTGGCTGTTGCGCGGCGGATTGGCGAGGTCGGCAAGGGCCGCTTCCAGCATCGACGCCGAGCCGAAGGCGCGGGCGAGGCGCATGCGCCAGCCACGCGGCAGGCCGAGCGCGGCCAGCACCGCCTCGAACAAGGTCTGGTCGCCGAGCGTGATGGCGAGCGGCACGCTGGGCAGCACCAGCGAGAGCAGCGCGTGCGCGTCGGCCAGCGAACGCGCGTCAGCGGCGGCGGTATCACGATCGCCGAGATCCTCGATGCCGGCCTGGAAGAACTCGTTGCCGCCCTCGCGGCGCTGTCGGAACACCTCGCCGAGATAGGAATAGCGCCGCGGCGTGCCGGCCTGGCTGGCGATGTGGTCGAGGCAGACCGGAATGGTGAATTCGGGCCTGAGGCAGAGCGTCTTGCCGGTCTCGCTCTCGGTCAGGAAGATGCGGCGGCGCAGGTCTTCGCCCGCCATGTCGAGGAACGGATCGGCCGGCTGCAGCACGGCCACCTCGACGGCGTGGGTGTCGCGTTCGGCGAACAGCTTTGCGATGTCGGCGGCGATGGCTGGATAGCGGGAAGTCATAAGCCGCCACCTTCCCTTCTCCCCTTGTGAGAGAAGGTGGATCGGCGCGCAGCGCCGAGACGGATGAGGGGTGCTGGGCGGAATACTGAGGTGAGCGCTCTACGGCGCCCCCCTCTGTCCTGCCGGACATCTCCCCCACGGGGGGGGAGATTGGCAGTTGCGCCGACGGCGCTTCTTTTAGGTGGCTGGCGATTCGGGAAAGCAAAGGTGACGTCCGATCTGCCCCCAAGTGGGGGAGATGTCCGGCAGGACAGAGGGGGGCGCGAAGGAACGCGGCCTTTACTTCCCACGTGCCCGCTCCTCGGCCTGCGCTGCCAGGATCTTCTTCACCTCGGCGACCAGCTCGCTCTCCGCCACCGTCACCTGCGCCGGGCGCGCGGCGCGCCATTCGGCGTTATCGGTGATCTCGGCCGACAGGCGCGCGCCTTCGATCAGGTCCTTGATCTGCACCTCGCCCTTGACGCGCTCGTCGCCGCCCTGGATCACGGCGACCGGGCTGCCGCGGCGGTCGGCATATTTGAGCTGCGCCTTCATACCGGCGCCGCCGAGATACATCTCCGAGCGAATGCCGGCGGCGCGCAGATCGGCGACCATCTTCTGG
>NZ_RZSF01000009.1:0-54086 GCF_004023325.1 Mesorhizobium sp. M1A.F.Ca.ET.072.01.1.1
GTGTGGGATGGTTCAGCATTGGTGCGTCCAAACAGCCGTCTTTCGACGAAGCGTTCGAGGAGTTCGGCTTCCTCGGCGCTGACCGCCTCATTTGGCTTGGCATCGCCGTCGTGTTGGAACTGCTGCGGCAATAGCTCCTTGATCTCTTTCAAGGCCCGGACGTCGCCTTTCATGGCTTTGGCGACGAGCGTCTTGACGATAACGGCGCGCTTGGTGAGTTTGAGCTCGCGTCCGTTCTCGCGGATCACGATCGACTGTTCGAGTTCGGCCAGAATGCCGCTGGCAAAGCTCTTTGATTTGATCTTCGGCCGACCTTTTGGATTCCCGGACTGGCCTGCGCGAAATCGAGAATGTTTGGGCGGCTTGCCATAGCCGACGCCCTCCTCGTCATCCTTGTGGTCGCTCATGACGGCACCGCCGGCGTGACCGCTTTCGATGGCGCTGGGCGAGCGGATGTCTTACAGACAGAGCGGAGCTGGGCCGCAGACGGACCCGGGTTAGTCGTGGGATGCACTGGGGTTTCTCCCCTTAGAAGCGCCCTAAAAAATCCCGCGAGACGAAAGGGAAGGGCGCGCAAATCTCGCGCCCTGGCGGCTTTATAAGATAAGTTTAAGCTGTTTGGCGGAGCGACGATCACGCGCCCGGTGGGGCGGCTTTGCAAAATTTGCGAAGCATGGTGCTCCCCCGGAATGCTGTTCCGATTAGACACGGATTTGGCCTTCTCTCAGTATGAAATTGCTAAGATGCAAGCTGCAGCGACCCACCCGCCAAGTCGGATCGATGGGCGCTAGTCAGGCTGGCTGATGAATTTTTGTGCCCCGGCTAACCGGCCGGGGCATCATGTGGGTGGACGAACCCAGGGGCTGTCGTCCCAAGGTCGATCGCCAAGCGCCGAAGAGCGACGCCCTACGAGACCTCGGGTGGCGTTGGCGCATTTATGCCCTCCAGGAGCAAAGGCGCTTGCGAGCCGCCGCCATCCTTCCAGGCTGCCTTGGCTGCCTTTTCGGCCGCGCTGAAGATCATGCCGTCACTGAGACGAATGGCGTCCTTGCCGGTTTCGGCCTGCCAGCGGCGGATAGCGAGATCGACAAAAGTCGGTTCGATCTCGATCCCATGGCAGATCCGACGCGTACGTTCCGCGGCGATCAGCGTCGTTCCCGAGCCCAGAAATGGATCGAAGACGACATCGCCTGGCATGCTGGCGTCACGGATCGCATCGGCAACCATTGCCGAGGGTTTTACCGTCGGATGCTCGGCAAGCAGATGCCGTTCCGGCCCCATGACGTTGACACCTCTATAGTGCCACACGTTCGAGCGAGAGCGGCCGTGTTTGCCAAGTTCGACATTGTTGCGGTGGGGCACGCCTGGACGTTTGAAGATTGCGACCAGCTCATGCTGCGAGCGCAGGAAACTACCCATGCCCGCATTGGTCTTGACCCAAATGGCAAGATTGAGAAGTTCGAGGCCAAGCGACTCGCCCGCATCGATCAAGGCAGCGATCGAGCGCCAGTCCATGCAGACATACGCCAGCGCACTTGTGGACATGCGGGCAAAGAGTGCGGACAGCGTGGAGCAGAGGAAAACCTGGAACTCGGCTCTGCTCATCTCCCCGGAGGCCATTGCAAACTCATTGTGTATGGCCTGGCCCAGCCCTGACACAAAGCCTTGAATCGGGACGTTATATGGCGGATCGGTAAAACTGATCGCAGCAGTGCGAGACTGGAACAACGTGCCTAAGAGTGCTTCATCGCGACAATCGCCGCAAGCGATCCGGTGCGCTCTTTCAGCCTCACCAAGGACCCACAGGTCGCCATGCCGCGACACAGGAAGGTTGGAGACCATCCTGGCGTCGATATGTTCCTCGGCGCCCGACGGGTCATCGGCGACCTCGATGACGTTTTCGATCTCCAAGCTATCGAAGCCGGTGAGCTCGACGTCGTAGCCGACTTCGATTAGATAGTTGAGCTCTCGTGCGAGAGCCTCCTTGTCCCACTTGCCGCCTTCAGCCAGACGGTTCATCGCCAGGCGAACGGCCCGCCTATCGGATTCCGCAAGATGAGAGACGTCGATCGTCAACACATGCGTGAGCTCGGCGTCGCGAGCGGCTTCCAACCTCGCATGCCCGTCGATGATGAAGCCGCCTTGCTCAATGAGCAGTGGAACAAGCACACCGTACTTTCTTATATGAGCCGCCAACTTGCGGCGCTTTTCGCGCGGGTGATTGCGCGAGGCGAACGGTGAAACCTTCAGCTCAGAGATCGCGGTGAGCTGCACTTCGAGATGATTTTTCACGGACAGTACCTCCATTGCGCATGGAGGAGTCCATGGCTGGACTGTATAATGAGCAGCGGGCGAAGTGATCGCGCTCAACCCCCGTTTCGGAGCAGAATTTTGCGTTTCTAAGATGGGATTTCTGGGCATGTTGCAGAAGTGCAACAAACCGGTCCGTTTTGGAGCCCGCGGCCGATCATGCGGCCAATGCGATAGCCTGCTCGAATGATATCAGGATCGAGGCAACGGTGGAAACCCATGCGGCCGACGAGGCTTCGAGATGGCGTCAGATTTCGTTGCCTTCGATGATAGATGCCGGCGGCGGGCGATAATGACTGTCCCCTGAAAGGTCTATGCCAGAAAGTTGAAACATCTCTCGTATCAGCGCGATGCGCGACGGCGTTTGAATTCTGGGGTCGGTGTAGGCGATAAAGCGGTCCTGGCTTGGCCAGTAAACAACCCGACCGCGTGGCCAATCCTCGTATTCGGTGGATAGCAGCACGGCACTAAGGTTTCTGGCGCGCAACCATGCCGCACCGCGGCGTTTCATCTTTTCCCAATAGTCATAATGGCCGCCTGGGTGCGTCAGCAGCTCGCCGTAGGTTTCGGCATCGGCAAGATCGAGTGCCTCGCCCAGGATAGCGTCGCGACCCGCCCGGTCGGCAACGATCCAGAAATACCCCACTTTGCCGACTGAGCCGCTTTGGCGGCCACCGGTAGTGCTGTGACTCGATGTCAACGGACTTGGCCCCGATCTCACCTGTGCTGCGGCTGCGGCAGTCGGCATTATTCCGCCGGCGCCGCCGCGCCTTTCAACGCGTCTTGGCAAACCGCTTGCTTTTCGAGGGAAGTCAACGTCTGCAGGCCGAGTACTGGTCTGGGCCGACGCCGACTGGGCCAAGTTGCAACCAAGTTCGAATGTCGACTTGTTACCAATACCGGTGGTGTCGACTTCGATCGGAGCACCCGATCGGGCGCCAGCTGTCCATCAGCTTGGCCCAATAATCCGAGCGCGTGCCGAGGCGTGGGCCTTAGTTTCACGCTGTATCCAGCCGAAGCCGGCGTTCGTGGCGGTTGCACACGAAATCTCGTGAAGGCACGCAAGGTAGATCAAATTCTTTGCCAGCGGGGTCATAGCCGGCGGGAACCAGAGGCCGGCCATGGTTTGCAGGATGGGCGCATCTTGCGCCGAGTCCCAACGCCACCAACCATACTAGATGCCGGCAGTTACCGCATTTGTCGCCGTCGTTCATCGCCATGTTCGTTCTGGTGTCGGGTTGCTGGCCCTCTGCGACTTTCAAGGCGATATCGACTGACTGAACCCGATGCCAACCATATATCAAGGCGCTGCGGATGGTTCCTGTATTCCGGCGACGCCGCAGAGCCCTTTAACGCACCCCGGCAAAGCCCTTGCTTTTCGAGGGAAGTCAAGGCCCGCAGGCCGGGCCAGCTAGAGCATGGACGTTGTCAAAGTCGCGTAATATGCAATCTGGGACCGCTTGTGTAACCGGCGCCGGTTCCAGAACCTCCAAAAGGCGATCGAGCTGCTCGGCGGGCACGGTATTGGGGAATCTGTTGGGCAGATCGACATGCGTTCATCGATGATTTGTGCGTGCGATAAACGGAACTAGAACCTGCTGATCCTTAGGTTTCGCCCGACGATATGAGAGTACGCGGGGAACGGGTTGGCGAACCGCTCGATAATATGTTGATTTGCTATACAAAAGCTTGGCCATCGGCGACGAACATAGTTGTGGTTCTCCAATGAGTTGCGAGGCGGCTCTCCAAAGTTGATTCAAGAAACCAGCCTGCGAACTTGCTTCGCATGTATAGGCCGATGGGGCAGCTTTCTGCCATGTCGGCCAACCACGTCGATCCTCGAAGCGGCCTCACTGATGACCACGTTGATCTCGCACATGGCCGGGAGGTCTGCGATGATGGCAAGGCGCTGACGGCTCGGCGAGGCGAGGGTGACATCTCGCATCTCAAGACAAGGCTGGAGAACGGCAAAACGGTGACACTGGGCATCAGGCCGGAACATCTCGACGAGAAGCAGGGCGTCGCGCTCTCGCTTTCCGTGGACGTGAGCGAGCGCCTCGGGTTGACCTCTTATGTACACGGCGCGCTGCGCGGCGAGACCGTGGTTGCCGAGCGCCGCGAGGATCAGCCGCGCTTTGGCGAGACCATCACGCTGCGCTTCCAACCGACGCGGGCCCGCGTCTTTGATAGAGAAGGTAGCCGCATTCGCTGACGGAAGGGACACCGTCTGGTAACTTGTCGATAGTCCGGCGCCGAGCTAATCGTAGTTGCGCCCGCACGGGCGCGCGTGCAACGTTTGGACGGATGATCTCGGGGGTCGCGCTCACTTTGCCAAGAAGTTGCGCAGCACGTTGGTGGTCAATCTCGCGATATCGTTGTCATAGCTGTTTGTCCCCAGGCTGCCTGCCCAGCAGATAGAGCCCGTTGAGAATACCTTACCCCCTCCGGGATGTTCAACAAGAACCACGTCGGCACGCACGTGCGGGTTTTTGGAACCCTGCTGGTTCGGCGCGACTTCTGTGACGCTGTCGAGGCTGGGGAAGAAGAGATCGTTATGTCTGGACGACATCAACACGACCGTGCTGTCGGGCGTTCCGCGCGCTGGATCTGCGTGATCGAGCTCATCGCCGGCTGCGCCACCCAGCAAATAGCCGTGCTCGCCCACCGTTTCGCTCGCAATGCCCTCGAAGACCCACGCCACCGTTTCGCCATAGCTTTCCGGCGTGCGCGTGAAGCCCGAGGCGGGTCCCCATCCGGCGGCGGCCATGCCAACCCCGAGGAAAGGATTTTGGTCACGGCCGCGATGCCTGTAGGCGCCACCGATCTCGCCGGTCGAACTGTGATAAAGCTCAGCCGCATGGGAGGTCCAGTTGCGCTGGGCCGCATAGCCCCGCCGCACCTCGATGGCGGTGCGCAGCTTGTTAACGTAACTCGTGACCCAGAAAAATCCGTTGGCCCCGAGATACATCAGTTTGCCGCCGCCCTTGACGTAATCTTCGAAAGCGTCGAATTCGGCTGCAGCGGGGTATTCCGGATGGCTCCCGGTGAGGACCACGTCATAGCTGTCGAGCAGGCCCTTGCCCAGGCTGTCGACGTCCTCATCAGTCGCCACGTCGAATTCGATGCCGATGCTGTCCAGCCAACCGGTGATGAAGAAGTCGCCGGAGAAATGTCTTGGACCACCGGCCAGCCAGTTGATGTAGTTCGGCTGCATGTTGGTCAGGGGGCGCAACCGCGAAGCATAAATCACCCCGCTACCGTCCGAATGCCGATCGTAAAGCGACCTGCCGAGTGAAGGCATCTGCTGAAGAATGGTCTCCGCCTTGTCCAGCACGATCGGAAAACTCATCATCTTCTGATGGGCAATTCCGCGCTCGCCCTCCCAAAGATGCTCGTTGCCATAGGCGAGATAGGTGTTCGTCGGGGCGACGAACAAGACCCGCTTCCTGGCCGCGCCCGGGCGAACATAGAAGGGAATGTAGTAGCTCGTTTCACCCTGGTTCAGGCGAACGGCATATATCCCGCTTTCGGCGGGAGCTTCGACCTCGAAGTCCGTTCTCCATTGCGCGTCATCGAGATCGTCATCATGCAGATGCAATGCATTCCACTGCGCCGGGTCGTCGGTCCAGCGGATGGTTTTCTTATCCCATGCAGGACCGAGAACCGCTCGAGCCGGCCGGTTGAGTAGCCGTCCGTGCCGCCCGGCCCCAGAGACGTCCACCGCGATGTCGCTGTCCATTTGCCTGGAGAAGTCCCATTGCAGGATAGGCTGCTTCGGCGACGCTCCAAATACAGTGACGTCGGATACGCATCCGTTGAAGCAGTCCGTCGCACGCCCGTCTTCGGCATGCGACGCGCCGACACGAAAACCTGCAGCAGATCCTTCTGCTACCACGACCGGCGTGGACCAGCAGTGCGTGCCGGTCTGTTCCTCCGCGATCAGGCGCAGTTCCGCTTCGCCGGGGTTGTAGACAGCCTTCAAGAACACCCAACGCCCCTTCGGCAGCGGATCGGGTGAGGACACCGTCGTGACCGCGCCGTTCGAGGATCGCAGATACAGCGCCGGCCGGCCGGTCCGATCGAGTTCAAGCATGATGCGAGTGACAGAGCTATCGTCCGAGAGGCTGAACAGCGTCTGGCAAAGACGACCTGGGGCGGTCGGTTTCACCCACAGGCTCACCCCGACCCCCTTGGCGAAATCGACCTTCGGCAAGGCAACATCGACCAGCGATCCCGGATGAAGTGCCTGCACTCGGCCGGTGTGCTGACCATTGCTGTTAGATGACACTGGTACTTCTGCAACCGAGAGACCGGTGGCACCTTCTGTCATGCCTCGCAGGCGCACCAGTTGCGACCTGTAGACGCCGGGAGCGCTGACTTTGATTTCGACATGGTCGCCAGCATCGACGGAAAGTTTATCGGCATAGCCGATCAACATCTTGATGATCTCCCAACGTGGTTACGGCAGGCGGGCGGCCCAGTCTAGCGCGACGACGAAGATCCGCTCCTGGCAATGAGCGCGTCCGCTATGACCGCGGCTACGAGCACGCCGCCTTGCACCAGCAAGCGCAACTGGGTGCTGGCGTTGATCAGGAACATGCCGTTTGCTATCGAGCCGATGACGAGGGCGCCAAGAATAGCTGCCCAGACGCTGCCGCGACCGCCAAAAAGGCTCGTCCCACCGATGACCGCCGCCGCAATTGCCTCCAGCAAGAGACTTTGGTCAGCCGATGCCGGGGAGACGCCCAGCACCCGGGCAGCAGCCACCACTCCGCCGAGCGCCGTCAGCATCCCAAGAATTGAAAAAGCCGCCATCTTCATCCAGTTCACGGGTATGCCGGCGCGGCGTGCCGCCTCGCGGTTGCCGCCGATGGCGTATAGCCAAATGCCGAATGGAGTTTGGGTGGTGGCGTAGGACAAGATAGCGATCAGGCCCGCAAGAACGGCAACGGTCAGAGGAACGCCTCGATAGGCATTGAAAATGGCGACAACCGCCATGCTGGCAACAATGATGGCGACGCCAAAGGCCATGGAGCGCATCAGGTTCGATGACAAACCGTAGGCCACTCTTTGGCGGTGATCGTTCCATCGCATGGCCAGGCCTATCAGCCCGACCGCCGCGGGCAAGGCATAGCTGACGGTCGTTGGCAGGCGGTACGCGGCCAGGAACTGCAAGTCGGTCCCGGCGAGAGGAACAAGGCCGCTTTCTGCCGGAAGCAAAATGAGCAGGACACCTTGCAGCATAAGCGAGAAGCCGAGTGTGACGATGAAGGCCGGTGCGCCGCTATAGACGATCATCGAACCCTGCAGCAAACCGTAGAGGCCGCCGACCGCAATCGCGATGATCAGCGCGATCGAAAGACCCACGTCCATGTTGACGACGAGCACGCCGACAATGCCTGCGCACACGGCCGCGAGACCGGCAACCGAAAGATCGATCTCGGCAACGACCAGTACCAGGACAAGCCCGAGCGCCACGATGCTGGTGGTCGCGATCTGATCGGCGAGGTTGGTCAGGTTGCGCGCCGACAGAAACACTGGAGATTGCGAGGCGAAGATCGCCCAGATAAGAGCCAGCGACAGCAGGACCGGGACGACACGCCATTTTGTCGATAGCGCCTCGAGCAGGTTCTGTCTGAAACTGATTTTCGCAGGCGCCGATGCGGCGGAAACTTGTTGTCTGGTGGGGTTCATAGCCTGCATCCGTTCAATGGTCCGTGCCGGTTATGGCTGCGACCAGGCTGCTCCTCGTCCATTCCGCGACTGGCCGCTCGGCGGCTTTGCGCCCCAGGCGCAGGACGACGATCCTGTCGGCAATGTCCAACACATCGCCCAGATCGTGAGAGACGAGGATCACGCCCAGACCCTGCTCGCGAAGGCGACCGATCAGTGCCATCACCTCCTCCCGCTGCGCCACGCCAAGTGCGGCGGTTGGCTCGTCGAGCAGGATAACTCGCGGTTTCGACAGAACCGCGCGCGCGATGGCCACAGACTGGCGCTGGCCGCCAGAAAGCCGTCCCACGGACACACTGTAGTCCCTGATCTTCACGTTGAGACTGGACAAGGCCGCATGGGCACGAGATTCCATCAGCGGTCGCGAGAGCTTTGCACCCCGAAGCAGCCCTGAATGCATTTCCCTTCCCAGGAAGAGGTTCTGCACGGTATCAAGATTGTCGCAAAGCGCGAGGTCCTGATAGACCGTCTGGATGCCCAGTTCCGCCGCATCCTGCGGCTTCCTCAGCGATACCTCTTGCCCATTGAACAGAATCCTGCCCTCGTCGGCGGAAACGATCCCGCTGATGATCTTGACGAGGGTCGACTTTCCGGCGCCGTTGTCCCCGGCTAGCGCCACGACCTCTCCCTCCCGGACGTCGAAATCGACGCCCGAAAGGGCGGTGATGCCGCCATAGTGCTTGCCAATTCCCGCCAGAGACAGAATTGGAGCGTCGTCGTTCATGGCGGCCATTTTGTTGTCACCGCTTCTCTGCATCAACCGCGACAGAAGGCGGAATCTGCGGCCATGCCTTTGGCGCAGATCTGCTCCTTGGTATAAAGACCGGTATCAACCACCGACTGCTGGATGTTATCCTTGGTGATCACGCTATTTGGCGCGTCAACCTCGGGAATGCCCCCCTTGTAGCCGTTGTCGAACGTGGTCGCGACGAGATCAGCCGGTATCTTTTCGCCCTTGATCGCGTGCACGGCCAACTGAACAGCCAGCTTGTTCATCGCGACATAGTCCACCGTCATGTCCATCTCCTGCAAGCCGGCAGCAACGCGCTGCACGCCGGCAAGAGTGGCATCATACCCGCCAAACAGCTTGATCCCCTTGAGCCCGGCGGCTTCCACCGCAGCCAGCGCCGCACCGCCGGTGTCGTCATTCATGGAGAAGATCGCATCGACGCCATTGTGGGTCTTGGTCAGGCACTGATCCATTGCAGTCTGAGCATTGGCCGGGAGCCAAAGCAGGGCGTCCGCCTGACAAACGACCTCCAATTTGCCGGCCTTGATCAGCGGATCGAGATATTCGCCAATGCCCTTCACCTGGTCGCCGTAGAAGGGAAACTTGGGGTCGCCGTAAATCTTCGCCAGCCGGACAGGCTTGCCGGTCTTGGCGTTCATCTCCTCGATTACCTTGGCCGCCGCCTGCGCCTGCTTCTGGCCGATTTCAACGAACGGGGCGGTCAGGTAGGCGTAGGCAGGCCCGCCAGTGCACGCGTGGATGGTGCAGATAAGCGGGATCCCGGCTTGCTCGGCCAGAGCCAAGGTGCCCGCGGTCTGCATTGGATCGACGGCAACCATGACGATTGCTTTGGCATCGTTGGCAATAGCGGCCTGAACCTGCGAGGTCTGTTGCTGCACGTTGTTTTCGGAGTTGAGAATCTCGACTGTCATGTTCGGCACCAGCTCCTTGGCGGCCTTCAAGAAGGCCGGCTTGTCGAACTGTTCGAAGCGGACAGTCGTGAAGTCCGGCATGATAAAGTAGATCTTGCCGGTGAGATCTTCTGCGGCGGCGGGAGGCGTGAGTGCCATGCATGCCGCGAACCCGCACATCAGCGCTGACATGCGAATCTTCCCAACGAATTTCCTAAGCATTACGAGATCCTTCCATTTTCGCTGTTCTCTCTGGTCCGCCGCATCATCCGAGTTTCGGAACATCACAGGGCTGGGAGCATGGCTTCGGCCGTGCTCCGTCATTTTGGGAGATTGCTATTTTGAAAGTTCCGGCCTCCGCCCTTGGACGCGCTCCCATCGCCTTACGCATCGATATCGGGCCGTTTCAGCGACGGTCTTCCGTGAATGCGTGTAAACGTTTTCAGAATGACGTGCGAAGGCAAAGGTGTCAAGCGCAAAGAGGTAGGAGGGTTTCAGTGCATGTGGGCCTCGTCCGCGACGCGACATGGCGGTCGGCGAACAACGATCGCACATGTGCCGCAGCGCCGACTGGCGTATCAGCGCGCGCCGTCCGGCGGATCAGCCGGCCCGCGTACTCGTCCATCCGATCACGGCTTGCGCAATAACGTTCGCAACGTCGGCATGGCTCGTATCGTTGATGAGATCGTGATGGGTATTGGCGAACAGGTGATGCCTTGCGCCTGGAATGCGTGACGCCCAGCGCCGCGCGAGATCAGGAGGGCAAAAGATGTCATTGTCCCCGCTGATCATGAGCGCGGGAAGGCTGAGTTCAAGCAATCCGGCCTGTATCTGCTCACAGACCGGCGCCGAGAGGACGCTTCGTAGATGGACGAAGGCCGTCGTTGCATCGAACTTGAGCGGGTCGAATTCCAGTTCGTCGAGATAGAAGGGGTCAAGCGACATCACGCCTTGCTCAGCCTGGCGCTCTTGCTCTTGGCTGATCCCCTCGACAGGCATGCCGCCGAGCACCACCCCACGGAAGGGATCGGCGCCTGCGATGACCACCGCAGCCGCCGTCATCGCGCCCATCGAATGTCCGACCAGCGCCATTGGAAGCCCGGGATCTTCCCGCTGCGCTATCCCTGTGAGGCGTTCGGCATTCCTTCTCAAATCAGCTATGGAGCCGGGATTGCCCCGCTCGCCATCCGAGAGTCCGTGTCCGATCGCATCAAGCGCCCAGACGCCGATTCCCTGTGCATTCAAGGAGTTCGCGAAGCGGTGGTAGAGGCCGCTATGTTCGCCATATCCATGCAGAAAGACGATCTGCGCTGCGGGCCTCAGGGGAGCCCAGTGACGGTAGTAGACCTGTCCGGAAGCGCCCTCAAACCTCGGCATCGACCACCTGTGGCGGGTTACTTCGTTTTCGGGCCAAGCCCGTTGAGGATCATGTCCATCGGAATGTCGGCACTCGGATAGCCTCCGACAAGGATCACATTGGCATGCACGCGATAGTCGCCCGTCTGGACGAACAGCTTGCACCGGTCGCGAAGGTCGTAATAATCCGGGATATAAGGCACTTCGTAGATGTGCTTCTCGTCGAAGAGCCTGGACAGCATGGCGAAGCCATCAGGATTTGCGCCGCGCATGTCCTTGGTAACAATGCACGCCTCGATGTCGCCGACGTCGCAGATCACGGGAACGAGATCGTCGATCGATGGGACGCCAGTGACGACCTCTAGGTCGAGGATCTCCACATCGGGGGCCAACGAACGTAGCGCCTTGGCTGACGTGCCACTGCCGGCATCGGCAATGAATATCAACTCGCCATGGCGCAAGTCGGCCAGCGCAGCTGCCAACCTTTGGTTCAGTATTCTCGGCCTCAGAAGCTTCGTGGTCATCGTGCGCTCTCGCAGGTTCGATCGTCAGCTGTTCCTGAAATCGTTTACACAAAAATTCGGTTTTGTCGATATCCTTGGTAAGCAATCCTGTGATTTCCCGGTGGCGATCCGCGCCGCCGCCAGCTTGAACCGGACCGCATGGATGCCTTGAGAGAAGATTGCGGTCTCATCGATCTTACATGCAAGATGCCGTCGAATCTGGCGATCTTGCCGGCTCGACGCTATGACAATGTCACGTTATGTCGCATCGCCCGCAACTCTGATGGATTGTCATGAGAACTGCAAAGAATGAAGATCTCACGGAACCAGGCGGCCGCGGCGGCCAATGGCAGGTCGTCTATGAGGGGCTTCAAAAGGGCATTATCTCCGGAAAGTATCGTTCCGGCGTGCGCCTCATCGAAGACGACATTATTGAAGCCACCGGGGCAACTCGCCATGCAGTCCGCAAGGCATTCGACGAACTTGTTCGCCTCGGCCTCGCCGTTCGCTACCCGCACCGCGGCGTGCAGGTGCGGAGCTTCACGGCATCCGAGATATGGCAAATCTATGAAGTCCGTGAGTGCCTCGAGCTGAAGGCAATAAGCTACTATATCGAGCCGGCGGCAAAGGAACTCGTGCGAAAATTGAAGGCCATTGTCTCGGATCACGAGAGGGCGATCGCGAACAACGATCTTGCTGAAATGTATCTGCAGAACAATCTTTTGCACGAGGCTATATATCAACGGTGCGAGAACGAGTTCCTACTCGACGCCATTAAGCATCATTCGCTTCTCTCGCACCTGATT
Source organism: Mesorhizobium sp. M1A.F.Ca.ET.072.01.1.1 (assembly GCF_004023325.1). NCBI lineage: Bacteria > Pseudomonadati > Pseudomonadota > Alphaproteobacteria > Hyphomicrobiales > Phyllobacteriaceae > Mesorhizobium > Mesorhizobium sp. M1A.F.Ca.ET.072.01.1.1. Next base: position 12,350 of record NZ_RZSF01000009.1, read on the forward strand.
CACACCAATTCGGTGCAGAGCAAGGATTTGCGCTCCAAAGGCGCCAGGGATCACTTGACTATGATTCAGGCGATAGAGAAGGGCGACCAGAAAACCCTGGCTAGAACCCTTCGAAACCATATCCGGACCTTCCGGGACTATTACCTTCAGCACCTGACCTCCTAAAGCCGATCGCGATGAAGCAGCTTCAAGCGACGGGCTTTTAAATCCAACCCACGTCGTTCGCCTGCACACTTTTCCGCAACATGCATCGCCGCGCCGTAGCGCGCCGGCCGGACCGGACCTTGCAACAGCTGGAGTTTATCCGTTGACATTATCGATAAAACTGACGGATAATATTATCGATAAAGAGGTATACGGGAGAGAACGCGAAATGCAATACGGCGCGGACAACCGCATCATCAACGGCACGATCGCAGCGGCTCTGGCCACGCTCCACCATGGTGAGGTGATCTTCATTGCCGATGCGGGCGGCGTCATCGCTTCCTCCGTGCAGGTGCCGATCGTAGACCTTGGAATTGCCCCAGGTCTGGTCTCGATCGAGCAGCTGCTGCCGCTGCTGCGCGACAATGGTGACATCGAGCGGGCTATCGTTGCCGAGCCGATGGAGGCGCAGAGTCCCCAGAAGTACAAATTCGTCGTCGACACTTTCGGGAAGGAGCGGGTCACTACCGTGCCATACCGGCCGTCGATGTACGCGATCCGCAACGCCAGCAAGTTGATCATCCGCACAGGAGATTACAGCGTCCACGGCAATGTCGCTCTGGTCGGAGGCTATGCCAGTGCCGACGTCAAGTTCATTCGGAACACGGAAGTCGGGGATATCCGGATCTTGCCGGACTGATATGACACACGGCCGATGCTCTCGAGCGTCGGCTCTCCAGTTGAGTGACCCTTTCGGGTCAGAAGTTTGCCGAAGGGCCGTCCAGATGCCGTTCTTCGAAACCGCGCATGGAAAAAGCTACTACCGGCGCTGGGATGCGCGGAGGCCGGTCGGCGGTGTCGTGTTTCTCCATGGTTTTGGCGAGCACAGCGGCCACTATCATCGGCTTGCGGGCGCCTTCAACGCCAGTGGCCTTGCCATGTGGGCGCTTGACCAGCAGGGACACGGCCTTTCCTATGGCGAACGTGGCGCGGTGGCGTCGATGGATTCGCTAGTCGACAATGCCGGGCGTCTGATCTCGATCGCCGCCAGCGAAGCTCCCGGCCTGCCGCTGGTTCTCGTCGGCCATTCTCTCGGCGGCATTGCCGCTGCGCTGTCGATCGCTCGCGGCGAGCGCCGGTGCCTGGGGCTGGCCGTCACGGGCACGCTGATCCAGCCGGAGACCGTTGCCATACCGGCGGCGCCGGAAGTCACTCGCGACCCATTCTATTTAGACATGCTGGCGACCGATCCATTCGCCTTCAGCGTAACGCCGGAAAGCACGGCGGCTCGGCGGGCGGCCATGAACAGGGCGCGCGGAGAGCTTATCGCGACTCTCCCCGAGGTCGACCTTCCCGTGCTGCTGATCAATGGCGACCAGGATGTGATTGCTCCCGCCAGGCATGCGCGCGCGGTCCGCTCGAAACTCAAGAACGCCACGGCGCTCATCGTGAAAGACGGGTTTCACGACATCATCAACGATGCGCCCCACTTCGCCGTCGAGAGGCGCCTCGTCGCCTTCGCGAAGGCAGCGATCAGGGTGTGAGGCCGGTAGAAGGAAGCGTCTGTCTTTCAAGGTTGGGTAAGGCGCGGCTTGCAGGCCGCCAGTAAAAAAGGGAGCAGCAAATGGGTGGATTTCGAAACGGACTGAAATTGCATTCGCTCGCCGCCTTGGTCGCGGCCTTGATGGGGATGGCGTCATCGACCGGAACTGCGCACGCCAAAGATACCGTGACCATCGCCACATCCATCGAAACACTCGACGCTTTCGTGCCTCAGTTCGGCTCGCAGGTCGGCATTTTCGCCAAGCATGACCTCGATATCAACTACGTCAAGGGCGCCAACGGGTCAGCCATGGTAGCCGCGGTGGTTGGAGGCTCGGCCGACATCACGCATGTCGGCGCGGCCCTGATCTTTCCGGCCATCCAAAAGGGTGCGGCGCTGACGGTCCTGTTGGGCAATTATGACATCGACTACACCTTCATCGCGCGCAAGGACGCCGGAGTCGACGTCAAGAAGGGCTATCCGGCTTTCCTGAACGATCTCAAGGGCAAGCTGATCGGCGTCGCCGGTCGCGGGGGCGCAACCGAGCTCTACGTCCGCAAGATGTTCACGGACGCGGGCATGAATCCTGACAAGGACATCAGCTTCATCGCGATCGGCACGGGCTATGGCGCGGCGGGCGCCTTCACCAACCGCCAGGTCGATGCGATGGCCAGCATTCCGCCGAGCTCGACGTTGATCGGTATGGACAATCTCGATGTGCTGGTCGATCTCAATGCCACGCGCAACAAGGTATTCGATCCCGAGTATCTCTTCACGGTTTTCACCGCCAATTCGGATTTCATCAAAAACCACCCGCAGGTTGCACAGAACTTCTGCAAGGCGGTGATCGAGACGATCAGCTACATGAAAGACCCGGCTAACGAACAGAAACTGGTCGATTTCACCGCAAGGACGCTCAAGCTCGATGTGGGCAAGGCCAAGGAGTTGATCGACGTCTACAAGTCGGGCTTCAACGCCAAGCTCACCAAGGAGCGCTGGGAAGGCATGAAGAAATACGCCACTTTTGTTCCCGATTGGGCAACGAACGCGTATGAGCCCTGCGCTAGTCTGACCTCGGGCTGAAAGGTCCGGAGTTGGTGGCCGCGGCTGGTTCATCGGGCTCAAAAGGGAAGGCCGGTGCGCCTATCCATCGGTATGTCGCGCGGCTCAAGCGACTTGCGGGACAAATCGGCGTCGGCATGGCCTTTCTGGCGTTCTGGCAACTCGTCTACATGTTCGGCGTCGTCAAGCCACTGATTTCGCGAAGTCCCGGCCAGGTGTTCTGGTTTTTCTTCCAGATTGCTACCGATGGCACGTTGCTGCCAGCGCTCTATTCCACGGTCGAGGCGACAGTGGTCGCTTTCGTGCTGGCCTCATTCGTTGGGGTTGTCATCGGCATCGGCCTTGGTCTGTTTCCCAGGGTCGAGGAACTTCTGGACCCCTATATCAGCGCGTTCAACGCCATGCCGCGGATCGCCTTCGCGCCGGTCTTCATATTGCTTTTCGGCGTCAGCCAGGCAGCCAAGATCGCGCTTGCCTTCAGCGTCGTGGTTTTCATCTTGATGGTCAACGCGCGCGCCGGCATTCGCACCGTCGACCGTGATATCAGGCTGATGGTTACGGTCATGAATATTTCCAAGCGTGATATGTTCATGAAAATCCTGCTGCCCAGCGCCGTGCCCTCGATTTTCGCCGGACTGCGTCTTGGCATCATCTATTCGCTTCTCGGCGTCGTCACCTCCGAGATATTGGCGTCGCGGGTAGGGCTCGGCCAGCTTATCGCGGGATATGCCGGCACTTTTCAGCTCGAAGGGGTCTACGCTGTCTGCATCGTGCTGGCGGTGATCGCTTCGTTGCTCAACGCCGGGATGGCTCTGCTCGAACGCTATCTGCTAGGTGCGCGAGCGCTCTAAACCGCGAGGACAAAGGACGATGGCACCAAGCATATCGCCTGCCGCGGGAACCGACGGTGTCGCCGCCAGGATTTCCGACGTCGTCATGGAGTTCCAGACCACGTCGGGACTAGTGCGCGGGCTGGATGATGTGTCGTTGGAACTGCGAGAGGGGGAGTTCCTGGTTCTGGTCGGACGTAGCGGCTCCGGCAAGACCACAGCGCTCAATGTCCTGGCCGGGCTCCATACTGCCACGAGCGGCGAGGTGAGCGTGCTTGGCCAACCGCCTGTCGCCGCGCGTCCACAGCTCGGCTACATGTTCGCGCGCGACGCTTTGCTGCCATGGCGAACCGCACTCAAGAATATAGAGTTCGGGCTGGAAGTGCGCGGTTTCGCAAAAAGCGAAAGACGGGCCTTGGCCCGAGATTATCTCGACCTCGTCAGTTTGAAGCGCTTTGCCGATAATTATCCGAGTCAGCTCTCCCAAGGCCAGCGGCAGCGTGTGGCGCTCGCACGCACCTGGGCGCCTTCGCCGAAGATACTGTTGATGGACGAGCCTTTTTCGGCGCTCGACGCACAGACGCGTGAATCGCTTCACGAGGAGTTCTTGCGCATGTGGGCCGCTGACAAGAAGAGCGTTGTCTTCGTCACTCACGATCTGAACGAGGCGATCACCTTGGCCGACCGTATCCTTGTCTTCAAAGACGGCAAGGTCGCCAAGGAATTCTCGGTCCCTTTCGCTCGACCTCGGGACCTCGTCGATATCACGGCGGACCGGACGGCACGCGACATCTATCATGAGATCAGGCAACTGCTTTATCAGCATTAGCCGGCCGACAGCCGCCCCGGGGTGGGCGGCCTGTACTGGCCAGCAGCTCACCCGGTGGATGCTTGGCCGTATAAACGTTTACACTATTGCGAATTGAGTCAATGCGGACCTCTCTGCCGAGACCCCATTTCTGGATTGCCGGCGATCGTCCGTTCGGACCAAAGCGCGCCCGCCCTAAACGAGTTCAGACGAGGCGATTTAAGGTTGTTGATTCGGGAATGCATGTGCTCCTCCCGGTGCCGGTGCCCCTTTCTGGGCGGCAGAAATCAGGCACGCGGACGGTGGTCAGCCTGCGGCAGGGTGCCGAAGCCGAGCAGGTTGCTTGCATCGCGCAGGTCCGGGAGCGTTACGATACCTTCCGGAAAGGCGGTCGGCGAGGGCCCGCCTTGAATTCCGAGGAATGCGATCCCCAGCTCACAGGCAGCAGAACATTCCGTGGTTGAATCGCCGACCGCCACCACGGTTTCACGCGAAAGCTCCATGTGCAAGATCCGCGCGAAGGCCTCGCGTTTCTTCGTCGGCGCGCCAATAACCAGCTCGAAATAGTGATCAAGGGTTCGCTGACGGATGACCTCGATCAGTTCTTGCTGGGGGGTTCCGGAAACGACGAAAAGCCTGGAACGACCAGACGCGTTTTCAAGCAGTTCCCGCGCGCCGCGAATGAAAGGCGCGACGAGGATCTTCTCAAAAACGATTTCGGTGAACCTCTTCGACAGCAACGCCAATCGCTCCTCGGTCGGGGCGCGACCCACTATCTGTTTGTCGAAATGGTCGAACTTCTCCCGGCGTGAAATACCGCCATGCAGCCGCTGGTAGCGGAGGATGGGTTCCCTCCACTGCTGCCCATAGCCGGAATAGATTTCAGCGAATGCCTCTGCTTTGATCTCGGCAGAGTCAAGGATGACGCCATCGAAATCGAATATGATAGCAGCGGGTCGAGAGGGAAGAAGCGGCTTATGGGACATGACGGTGCCTGTGTGCACACTCGACAATTGAGGTGTGAGGTGCCCGCGGATCTGGATAGTCAGACGGCCGCGGCCAAGCGCAACTGCTTCAAAGCACGCGGCGGGCACGCGGATTTTCTTACGATCAGGTGCGAATCGAGCCTGACAAAGCGAGGGGGCTCACCGTTCGACAGCGAGCTGTGGAGCATTTCGGCCGCCAACCTGCCCATTTCCTCGGCAGGCACGGCTATGGTCGTCAACGGGGGCTCCAGCTGCGCTGCATATTCTGCATCATCGAATCCGACGATCGAGATGTCCTGAGGAACCCGGATTCCGAGCCGCCGACTTTCGCTCAAGGCTCCAAACGCCATGACGTCGGTGTTGCAGACCACCGCCGTGGTCTCCGGGTATTTATCCAGGATAGCGCGTATCGCCTCGGTTCCGTCCCGGATGGTGAAATTGCGAATGATTATGTTCGCTGCCCCATGGAGACTTCTCGACCCGACAAAATCCTTGTAGGCGGCGATCCGAGAGCGCTGGCGATCGCTACCCTTCGGGCTGCCGGCAATCATGGCGAAATTTCTGTGCCCCAGATCGGCAAGGTATTCCATCGCGCTTTGCGTAGCCGCGTAATTGTCGAACCCAATGCAGGGTACAATCTCGTCGGGTAAATATGAATAGGTCGTCACCGCCGGGATATGCGGTTGCTTGAGATAGCTCACGAGCGCCGGGTCCTCGATCGCGCCAACCAGAAGAAGCGCCTCGGCGCCGCGATCCACCAATGTTTTGACCTTCTCGAAAACATTGGCGTGTTCGAAGCCAGTTGTGGCAACGATCGTCATGTAGCCGTGCTGCGCGAAGCTATCCTGAAAATGATTTATCATCTTCGCAAAGATCGCATAGTCGAGCGTCGGGATCGCCGCTCCGACGATATGGGTCTTGCGAGAGCGCAGTGCTTTTGCTGCCGGGTTGGCCGCGTAGCCGAGATTCTGGGCAGTGGCCAGGACCCGTCGGCGAACATCGTCGCTGACAAGGTCAGGCAGATTGAACGCCCGCGATACAGTGGCTACCGAAACCCCGGCCTCGCGGGCAACGTCGAAGACGCCTGCCTTTTTCTTCAGCTTGGGCTGTTTGGCTCTTTTGCCCGGCATAAGCCGCACCATCTTCGTTGGCTTTTGTTCACCTATGGCTTTTGTCCTCGACTTCACCTCGCTTGACAAGCCATAAAACGCTCCAATATGTAATCGTTTACAGAAATTTCTATGTTGATGCGGGTTTGGGCTTGACATCACCGTTTGGCTCGCAAAGAATGAAAACGTTTACATGAGTTGGGAGCGCCAAGGCCGGCTTTTGCCGCGCCTCGCATAAAAACGGAGGATCAACAATTGACCGCGTCGATCAGACTGCCAGTGTCTCGTCGCAACTTTCTGAAGGCCTCTGCCGGCCTTGCTGCCGCCTTGGCCGCCTATCGCGCCTCTTCAGCATATGCGGAGGAAGTGACGCTCAATATCCTCAATAGCAATTCAGTCTGGGCAGGGGCTCTCACCGATCAGGTGGCGAAGGCATATACAGCCGCGAAGATCACCGGGGAATCCAACCCTTACGAATCTCATTACGAAAAGATGCTGATCGAACTCTCACAGGGTTCGGAAACGTTCGACATCATCACCACCGACAGCCTCTGGGTCCGGCAGCCGCAGCGGAACAAGTGGGCGCCCACGATGGAGGACATCAAAGCCGCCAACCCGGATCTTCCCGAGATCAAGTACGGGAACGTCACAGAGGGATCGCTGCAATATTCCATCTACCAGGGCAAGCACTACGGCCTGCCGCTCGCCATGACCATTCCGGTGTTCATCTATCGCAAGGATCTGTTCGAGAAAGCCGGTATCGACAAGGTGCCCGTCACCTGGGACGAGTATGTCGCGGCCGCCAAGAAACTGCACAGCTCAGCCGTCGCCGGAAACACGCTTTGCCTGGGAGGGCAGGACGCCCACATGTCCGGCGACTGGATGACGCGCGTCATGGGCATGACGAAGCTTGCGCCGACCGACGACGGCTGCTTCAACGATGCCAATGAGCCCGTCTTCAATTCGGAAGGACAGGGCGAGCATGCCATCGAAAGGCTGAAGGAGGTCTTGCAGTATTGCCCGCAAGGCGTGTCCGGGTTCGACTACCCGGAAGGCCAGTCGGCGATCGGGCAGGGGACCGCGGCTATGATCATTTCCTGGTCGGACGCGCTCTCCGGCATTGAGAGCGGACCGCATGCCGGCAAGTTCGGCTATGCGGTGGCGCCGACCGAGAAGTTCCAGCAGTCGATGATTGGTGGCTGGACGGTGGTGCTTAACGCCGCCAGCAAAAAGCAGGCCGACGGCTACAGGTTTTTGGCCTGGCTTGCCGATGGCGGTTACAAGTACTTCTCGGAAGCGGGTGAAACCTCGATCTGCTACAAGCCTGATCTCGAAAATCCGGACATGATCAAGAAGATTCCGGGGCTTCATGTCTTCGAGGATTTCAAGACCCGCGGGACCCAGCCGATTGCGATCCCGCCTTATCGCCTGACCAATGCAGTGGAAGTGCAGCGGGCAATCTATGAGGAAGTCCTCGCCGGCGTGACTGGGCGAAAGACCCCCAAGACCGCGATGGTCGATGCCGTCGATCGCGTGGGAAAGCTCGTCAAGGGCTGAAGCCGCCGCCCGCAAGCGCCGGGATATTCCGGCGCTCGTCGAACAGGAACGCGCTGGGCGGGCAGGTGCCCGCTCGGCACCTTCGGGATCAAGGACCATGACAGTCAGCTTAGAGGGTTTGCCCGTCGCGACCGACCGGGCCAAGCGTGCCGGAGAGCGATACACCGGCATGATCCTGCTCGCGCCGACCATGATCATCATGACGGTTGTCGGGCTCTTTCCGCTCTTGCACTCGCTCTACATGAGCCTCACCGGCTATCGCCCCTCGGATCCGGACAAGTTCCAGGGATTTGTCGGCCTCGCCAACTACGCCGATGCGCTGTCGGACGCCCAGTTCCTGCATTCGATCCTGCTGACGTTGCTGTTTACCGTCTTGTCCGTGGGGCTCTCCCTAACCTTGGCCGTGCTGCTGGCCCTCCTCTTCAACGTCAGGCTCCGCGGTTTCACGCTGCTAAGGACCATAATCATCGTCCCCATGCTGATCACGCCGATTGCCGTCGGCATCACCTGGCGCATCATGATGATGCCAGACCTCGGCGTCCTCAATTACGTGCTGAGCCTCGCAGGCATTCCGCCGCAGCCATGGGCCGGCGAGAAGGCCAGCGCCATGGCCTCGATGCTGCTGGTCGATGTCTGGCAATGGACCCCGTTCATGTTCCTGATCATCTTCGCTGGCCTCTCGGCCCTGCCCAAGAGCCCCTTCGAGGCGGCGGCGATCGACGGCGCATCGCCGATCCAGACCTTTTTCATGGTCACGCTGCCGATGCTGAAACCGGTGATCGTGATCGCGAGCCTGCTCAGGATCGTCGATGCCATCCGCACCTACGACACGGTCTACATCATCACGCGCGGCGGCCCCGATTTCGCCACCGACCTGCTCAGCATCTATCTGGCAAGGGTCAATTTTCGCTTCTTCAGCCTCGGCTATGGTGCTGCGCTATCCTGGCTGACGCTCCTCATCATCCTCGCCGTGGTTCTCATCTTCGTGAAATACACGGGCTTCATGCGCATGGTGAACGAAAAGGAGGCCCGCTGATGTCGAGTTCGACGGCGCCACGCGAACGCATGCTCAGCGGCATCGGCTATTATCTCCTTGCCCTGATCGCGACCGCCTTCTTTGCCTTTCCCATCGTGTGGATGACGCTTTCTTCGCTGAAATCGGATGTCGACATATCGGCCTATCCGCCGAAGTGGGTTTTTGCTCCGACGTTGGAGAGCTATCGCAAGCTTTTCACGGAGCTGAATGCGATGGATGCCTTGATCAACAGCGCATTCATCGTCTGCCTGGCTACGCTATTTGCGATGATCGCCGGCACGCTTGCCGCCTATGGGCTGGCGCGTTTCGACGTCAAGAACAAGAACTTCATCGCCTTCGAGGTTCTGTCGATCCGCATGCTGCCGCCGATGGTGAGCGTCATCCCGCTGTTCATCATCGCCAAGCAGCTGGGCATCTTCGACACGCCATGGCTCCTCATCGCCGTCTACACGCTGAATGGATTGCCCTTCGTGGTCTGGGTGATGCGGGTCTTCATCCAGGAGATTCCGCAGTCGATCGAAGAGGCTGCCCTGATCGACGGCTGCAGCCGCTTCGAATGCTTCTGGCGCGTGACCTTGCCCCTCCTCTTGCCCGGGCTCGCGGCGACGATGGTCATCATATTCATGTTTGCTTGGAACGAGTTCCTGCTGGCCAGCATCCTGACGTCTTCCGAGGCCCGCACGCTGCCAGTGATCGCGGCGAGCTCGATCAAGGCCAAGGCGATCTCCTGGGGATTGGGCTCGGCCGCCGGCGTGCTGATGTCGTTGCCGGTCGTCGTGCTCGTCCTGTTGATGCAAAAATATCTGGTCAGGGGTCTGACACTTGGCGCCGTGAAGGGATGAGGAACGACAATGGGTATTGAAGTCAGATCAGTCTACAAGCGCTTTGGCGCCTTCACTGCCGTGAATGGCGTGTCGGTCGACATCAAGGACGGCGAATTCTTTGTCATGCTCGGCCCCTCCGGTTGCGGCAAGACCACGACATTGCGCATGATCGCCGGACTGGAGCTTCCCAGCGACGGCCAGATCAAGATCAATGGCCGAGACGTGACATACGAAGAGCCCCGCCACCGCGATATCGCGATGGCGTTCCAGGACTACGGTCTCTATCCGCACCTTTCCGTATTCCAGAACATCGAGTTTCCTTTGAAGGTGCGCAAGATGGCCGAGGGCGAGCGCAAAAAGAAAGTGCATGCGACCGCGGAAAAACTCGGAATTGCCGAGTATCTGGATCGCAAACCGGGGCAGATCTCCGGCGGGCAACGGCAGCGCGTCTCCCTGGCGCGGGCGTTGGTGCGCAATCCCCGCGTCTTCCTGATGGACGAGCCGCTTTCGAACCTCGATGCGAAGCTGCGCGCCACAATGCGCACCGAGATCAAGAAGCTGGTTACCAGCCTCGGCATCACCACGGTCTACGTGACCCATGACCAGATCGAAGCAATGTCGATGGCCGACCGGATCGCCGTCATGCGTAAGGGTGACATGGTCCAGGTGGCAACGCCGCTGGAGATCTACGACAGGCCAAGAACCGAGTTTGTGGCCGACTTCATCGGTTCTCCGCCTATGAATCTGTTCCCCGCCCATTTTGACCCCAAGAAGGGAATTGCCGCCTCCATCCAGCCCTTTGCCGACAGTCTGTCCGGGGACGTCGCCGACAAGGCAAGCAGCTTTGCCGACGCCCAGGGACAATTCTTCGTCGGGGTCCGCCCCGAGCATCTCTTGATCGTTGGTGACGGCGTCGAAGGCGCCGCGTCCGCGAGCGTCGATTTCGTCGAGCCGCTTGGGCAAACCACCAATGTCTATGTCGACTGCGGTGGTCACAAGTTCATCGTCGTCACCGATCGAACAGAGGCGAGGGTTGGCGACGTGGTCGGCGTGCTCGTTGCGCCAGGCAAGACCCGGCTCGTCGCGCCAAACTGACCGAGGAAAATGGATCGATGGACGTCCGCGAATACGACAATTGGATCGACGGCGGTTGGGCAGGCGCCGATCGAAAGGTGGAACGCAAATCGCCCGCGCATGGGAGGCTGCTTGCCCGTTTCGCGCAAAGCGACGAGCACGCGGTGAAGGCTGCTGTCGGGGCCGCCCGCAAAGCCTTCGACATGAGATCTGTCTGGTCATCCCTGCCTGGCGCCGACAGAGCCAAGGCACTTGGGCGTTGGGTCGATTTGATGACCCGTGACCTGGATAGGTTGGCCCTGATTGAGGCAGAAGAGGTTGGCAAGCCGATCCGCTTCGCCAGGGCAGAGATTGAGTGGTCAATTGAGCTGGCGCGCTATGCGGCAGCGCTTGCCTGGCAACTCCCAGGGGACCTGGTCTCCAACATCGGGGACGCAAATCTGGGTCTTGTCACCCGTGAGCCGCGCGGGGTGATCGCAATGATCACGCCATGGAATTTCCCTATGGTCACCCTGTTCCAGAAGCTGCCCTTCGCGCTCGCGGCCGGCTGTACGGTTGTGGTCAAGCCATCGGAGCTGACCTCTGGTTCGACGCTGGAAATCGCCAAGCTGGCGACAGAGGCCGGCATTCCAAATGGCGTCATCAATGTGGTAACCGGCTCGGGCCGAACGGTCGGCGAGATCCTGACTGGGCATCGAGATGTCGACATGATCTCGTTTACCGGATCGACCGCGGTCGGGATCAGGATCGCGCAGCGCGCGGCCGAGCAAGTCAAGCGCGTTGGCCTCGAGCTAGGCGGAAAGGCGGCAAATATCGTCTTTGCCGATGCCGACATCGATGCGGCGCTGGATGGCATCCTGCTCGGCTACATCCTCAACCAGGGTGAAGAGTGCGTCCAGGGAACCAGGCTCCTTGTTGAGGATAGCGTCGCGGAGAGCTTCCTGGAGAAGCTTGTAGAGCGCTCGAAGGAGATTCGCCTCGGCTTGCCGGCCGATGAGCAGGCAGACGTCGGAGCGCTGATCCATGAAAAACACATGGATCAGGTGCTGGCATACATCAAGAGCGGCATAGACGAGGGCGCGACGCTTCTGCTCGGTGGCAACCGTGTCACCGAAAACGGCCTCGGCATGGGCTATTATGTTGCCCCTACCATCTTTTCCGACGTCACCCCCGACATGACCATCTTTCGCGAAGAGATTTTCGGTCCGGTGCTTGCGGTCACGCGTTTCAGCAGCGTCGAGGAAGCAATCGCGCTCGCCAATGACACGAACTATGGTCTGGGCAACGGGCTGTGGACTAAGGACATCGACAAGGCGATACGCGTTTCGCGCGAACTTCGCAGCGGGACGGTCTACGTCAACACATTTCTCGAGACCGCAGTCCAGATGCCGTTCGGCGGCTTCAAGCAGAGTGGGATTGGTCGTGAAAACGGCATGGACGGGTTGCTCGAGTTCACCGAGGTGAAGTCGACCTTCATCAAGCTTGGGAAGCGTCCGCACGCCCTGCCGCACACCGTGGCATGACAGCAAGATCGTAAGGAGTGCTCCCAAGGTGACCGACAAGAAGACGTTCGACTATATCGTCATAGGTTCCGGCTCGGCAGGCTCCGTGATCGCGTCCCGGCTGGCCGAGGACCCATCGACCACGGTTCTGCTCCTGGAAGCGGGGCCGTCCGATCAGCATATCTATATCCGGATGCCGGCGGCCCTTGGCTTTCCGCTGATGAACGACCGCTTCAACTGGTTCTACAATTCGGAGCCGGAACCGCACTTGCAGGGGCGGGTCATACATGAGGCGAGAGGGCGCGTGCTGGGCGGCTCGTCTTCCATCAATGGCATGAATTGGGTCCGCGGCAATCCTTGGGACTATGACAACTGGGCAAGCATCGGAGCTGACGGATGGTCCTATGCGCAATGTCTGCCCTATTTCAGGAAAGCCGAGACATTCGACAAAGGAGCGAACGCGTATCGTGGCGGCTCCGGGCCGATGCGGATCGAGACCTGCAAGGCCGAAAATCCGCTCTACCACGCCTTCCTGAGGGCCGGGGTGGAGAGCGGGCTGAAGCATGTTGCTGATCACAATGCATATCAGCAGGAAGGTGTTCATATCACCCAGCGCAACGTCCATGACGGCATTCGTTGGAGCACCTCGCAGGCCTATATCCATGCCCAGCCCCGCAAGCCGAACCTCACCGTGCTCACCGGTGCGAGGGTCACGGGCATAGAGACCAGCAACAAGCGCGTAGTTCGGGTTGCTGTGACCACAAAAGCCGGCGCCCAACAGTTTGAGCCGGAGCGGGAAACGATCCTGTGCGGCGGAGCGCTGAATTCCCCGCAACTGCTGCTGCTATCCGGCATTGGCCCTGCCGATGACTTGAGAAAGGCCGGGATTGCGCTGAAACACCACCTGCCTGGCGTCGGACGAGGGTTGAAGGATCATGTCGCGGCCCCTGTCATGTATCGCGCGACCAAGGACGTATCGGCTGCCAAGGAACTCTCAACCTTCGGCAAGGCGAAGCTCGGACTTCAGTGGCTCCTCTTCAAGAGGGGGCTTGGCGCGACCAATTTCTTCGAAGTCGGCACCTTCATGCGCACGAGGGAAGAAGAGGCCATACCGAACGTGCAGTTCGAGTTCGTGCCGATGCTCGGTGAATTCCAGCACGGCAATGTCAAGCTCGAGAACGGCTTCCAGTACTTCCTGAGCCTGATGAGGCCAAAGAGCGAGGGTCGTGTCTGGGTGGAGTCGGCCAATCCAATGGCGGCGCCGAAATTCGTGTTCAACTATCTCGAGCACCCTGACGACATGCTGCAGGCGGTTCAGGCCGTGAAGGCGATCCGCAACGTGGTCCGTCAGAAGGCATGGGACGAGTTTCGCGGCGTGGAAGAAATGCCTGGCCCTTCGATCGCCACCGACGACGATATCGCCAATTGGTTGCGCGGTATTGCCGGCACCAACTACCATCCATGCTGCACCTGCAGAATGGGCGAGGGGGATGATGCGGTCGTCGATCGGGAAGCAAAGGTGCATGGCATTGAGGGCCTGAGGGTCGTCGATGCCTCGATCATGCCTGAGATCGTCAGCGGCAACCTCAACGCCCCGGTCATCATGATGGCTGAAAAAGTCGCGGACGCCATTCGCGGGATAGCGCCGTTGACCGCCGACCCGCAGCCTTACCACACCGGCTAAGGAGCGCGAGCATCAAATGCAGCAAGCGCTTGATCTATAGCATGAAAACGATTACAACTATGTAAATTCATGATTAGCAATATGGTTCCGGACCGCTGGTTGCTAGCAGGAAGTATACAGCGAAATCTATAGCTTACGGCATCCAGTCATTCCATGCGGAATGAGGTCGCGCCGCAGGCTCAACGGTCAAATCAGTCGCGCAAAAGGAGCAAAGACGTGAGTGAATTAAAAGGCATCTGCGTGCCGATCTGCACGCCATTCAAGGACAATGGTGCTGCGCTCGACGAGGGTGCATTGGCGGCAAACATCGACTCGCTGATCGAGGCGGGAATTCACATCATCGCCGTGAATGGCGGGACCGGAGAGTTTCCTTTCCTCACCGAGCCCGAGAAGCGGCGCATCGCCGAGATCGCGGGCAAGCGAATCAATGGCCGGGCCAAGCTTATTGTCCAGACGTCTGCCCTGCGCACCGAAGACGCGATCGACAACTCAAAGCACGCGCGGGACGCTGGCGCGGACGCGCTGCTCATCCTGCCGCCCTTCTTCGAGGGCCCGGGCGAACCGGGAGTGCGCTACCACTACGAGCAGATTTCCAGGGCCGTCGCGACCCCTATCATGGTCTACAACATTCCCCAGTACACCGGCTTTGACATCACGCCTGACGTCTTCAGGCGCTTCAGCGAGATCGACAACGTCAAGTACATCAAGGACAGCACGTCGAACATGATGCGCATCGATCAGCTCTCGGCCCAAGGCGCCAAGGTGTTCAACGGCTGCGACTATCTGAATTTCTACAGCCTTGTCAGCGGCGCGCCCGGCGTCTTCACCGGATCCGGCAATGCCGTCCCGAAGCAGCTCGTGAAGCTCTATGATCTCATTCAAGGCAAGAACCTGGCCGAGGCGGCCGCTCTTTGGCTCAAGCTGCGCCCGCTGTCGCTGCTGCTTTGGACGTCTCCGTTCAACCCCGTCGCCAAGGCCGCGAGCACCAAGACGGGACGTCCCGTCGGCGAGTGCCGGCTTCCCGTCCTGCCGCTGACCGAGGCGGAGGTGAAGCTGGTCGACGAAGCCCTCGCGGCCGCCGCCTGAGCGAGTGTCCCTTGTCCCCGGGGACACCGTCTCCCCGGGGCAGGCCTGGAAGCGCCGGTCCGCTGCGGCATGCTTGGCAATTCACCGGTCGTCATTCGGCCGCATCCCTCGGAACGCCTCGCACGCGACTGAACAAGGAGGACGACACATGCGGTTATCGCGGATGATCAACGTTGTCGGCGCCCATGCTGAAGGCGAGCCCAACGACGTCATCACCGGCGGCGTCATCGACGTCCCTGGCAAGACGATGTTCGAAAAGGCGCGCTGGCTGGAGACAAAGGGCGACGATCTTCGCGCGTTCCTTCTCCACGAGCCGCGCGGCAAAGTCACACTGTGCACCAACCTGGTCCTGCCCTCGTCCCACCCCGACGCCCAGATGGGCTACGTGATCATCGAGCCGGCTTCGTATCCGCCGATGTCGGGGACAAACACCATCTGCACGGTCACCGTGCTGCTTGAGACGGGTGTCATCGCCATGCAGGAGCCCGTCACCAAATTGACACTCGAGGCCCCGGCGGGGCTGATCGAGGTCGAAGCGCGATGCCGCAACGGAAAATGCGAAAGCGTGAAGTTCCGGAACCAGCCGTCCTTCGTCATGCATCGCGACCGGATGATCGAGGTCCCTGGCATTGGATCTCTTCGCGTCGACGTCTCCTATGGCGGGATGATCTACGTGATCGTCGATGCCCGCGACTGCGGCTTCGCAATTGAGCCGTCGGAAGCGCGCGACCTGTCCGACGTCGGGGAAAAGATCAAGCGCGCGGCGGCCGAGCAACTGCCGTCGATCCATCCTGAAAACCCGGCAATTCATACCATAAACCAGACGCTTTTCGCCGGTCCGCTCACGGTCTGCGACGGGGTAAAGTCATCGCGCAACGGCGTGATCGTCTCGCCTGGCCGCCTCGATCGCTCGCCCTGTGGCACCGGAACTTGCGCGCGACTGGCGCTGCTCCATGCCCGCGGCGAGATCGCGCCCGGCGAAAAATTCATCCACGAATCGATCATCGGGACAAAGTTCGAGGGCGAGATACTCCAGACTTCCAAAGTGGGCGACGTCGATGCCGTCTCCGTCGCGATCAGCGGGCGGGCCTGGATCACTGGCTTCCACCAGTTCGTGCTCGATCCGAGCGATCCGTTCCCCACCGGATACACGCTTTCCGACACCTGGCCCAACGCCTGACCAAGACCCTTCAATGCGATCCGCAGGAGTTTAACATGAACCTCCACACAGACTTCCACGCCCAAGCCAAGACGCTGAAATTCGAGACCAGGGCCTTTATTGATGGCGCCTATGTCGCGGCCCAATCGGGCGAGACCTTCGAGACCGTGAATCCGGCCACAGGCAAGTTGCTGGCCAACGTGGCTGCCGGCGGCGCGGCGGACGTCGATGTCGCGGTCAAGGCTGCGCGACGCAGCTTCGAGGCCGGCAGCTGGTCGGGCCTGCCTCCGCGGGAACGCAAGAAAGTTCTGCTGCGCTTTGCGGATCTGATCGAGAAACACAGTGCCGAGCTGGCGCTCATCGAAACGCTCGACTGCGGCAAGCCAATCAACGATTCCATCAATGTCGACTTGCCCGACTCCATCGAGACATTGCGCTGGCATGCGGAAGCGACCGACAAGATCTACGATCAGGTGTCTCCAGCGCCACGCGACGTCGTGTCGATGATCGTGCGCGAGCCGATCGGCGTTGTCGGTGGCGTGATCCCGTGGAACTTCCCGCTGTTCGTCGCCATGTGGAAGCTGGCGCCCGCCCTGGCTGGGGGCAACTCCATCGTCCTGAAGCCGGCTGAGCAGACATCCCTGTCATTGATCAGGCTGGCGGCGCTGGCATCCGAGGCAGGCATACCTGATGGGGTGTTCAATGTCGTACCTGGCCTGGGGCCGACTGCCGGTCAGGCCATAGGCCTCCACAGAGACATCGATTGCGTCAGCTTCACGGGATCGGGAGAGGTGGGTCGGCTATTCCTAAAGTATTCGGCAGACTCAAACATGAAGCGCATCATCCTCGAATGCGGCGGCAAGAGCCCGGCCATCGTGATGGGCGACATCAGGAATTTCGCTCCGATCGTCGAGAATGTCGCGACTGGTATTCTTTTCTGCCAGGGCGAGAACTGCTCGGCTGGCTCGCGTCTCATCGTCCATGAGAGCATCAAGGACCAACTGCTCGATCAATTGAAGCCAGTCTTCGAATCCTGGACTGTCGGCGACCCGCTCGAGCGCACGACGCGCATCGGAGCGATGATCGAGCAGGAGCATCTTGCCAAGGTGCTCTCCTACATCGAAACCGGACGCAAGGAAGGCGCCAGGATCGCCTTGGGCGGAAGCCAGATACTGGCGGGCACGGGCGGCAGCTTCATCCAGCCGACCATCTTCGATGGCGTTTCGAACAACATGAAGATCGCCCGGGAGGAAATCTTCGGCCCGGTGCTGTCGGTGATCACTTTCAAGGATGAGGTCGAAGCAGTCCGCCTGGCAAACGACACCAACTACGGCCTCGCCGCGTCCCTCTACACCGACGATCTCAACACCGCCCACCGTGTCGCCAAGCAGATCCGCGCGGGAACTGTTTCGGTGAACTGCTATTCGGAAGGCGACTTCGCCGTGCCGTTTGGCGGCCACAAGGAGTCCGGCTTCGGCGGCAAGGATAAGGGCCTGGCCGCGCACGACCAATACACGGAGACGAAAGCCGTGTGGATCCAACTGCGCTGATGACATCACTTGGCCAGCGTCTGAGCTGGCCAGCACATTCCCGGTCGGGAACGGAAGGCGCCTGCGGCTTCGCAGGTGCACCCATTGAGTTGAGGTAGGCTGATGACATCGATGGAAACGCTAAGGGCAGAGCGACTTGCCGCGCTGCGCCTGACGGCCGCCGGGCGCCCAAGGCGGACCGCCAACCCATTTTTTGGCGTCGGCCCCATCACCGACCTCACCACCGACGAGGTCGATGCGCGCCTCCTGCGCTTCGAGTTCGATTCCTGGCTGGAACGCAACTACAGGAAATTCGACGACAGGGGCCACGATATCGGCCCCTTCACCACCGCGGAGATCGGCCGCGGCATGCATCGCGGCTATCCGGCCGACAAGATCCTGCTCGACATGATGCGCGAGATCCATCGCTACTTCGGCTTCCCCAAGTCGAACCAGATGGCGGTTGGTCTTGGGGGAGGGCATAGCGGCTTCACCGCTTGCGTCATGCACCTGATGAACGCAAACGACGACAAGCAAAGGGTCTATGTCGACACGCCAGCGCCGGAATCGGAAGCGGCCGGCTCCGGCGGCTTCTTCCGCCAGTCTTGGGGTGCCCAGCTTGTCGAACTGCATCGCTATTCGAAGCGAGGCGACGAACGGCGCGTTCACTTCTCGCCAAGAGAAGGGATCATCCCATCCCCCGACTACCTGCGCGGCTTGGGGATCGCACTCTTCGTCGGCGTCGGTCATGAAACGACTGGCGCCACCACCTATACGTCGCAGGATATCTCCAACCTCCTGGAGTGGCTTCGCAGCGACCCTGACAACCATCACGCCGTTCTGGACGCGACGTCGCTGCTCGGGGCGATGCCTTGGGGTGACCACGTCGTGCGGGAACTGCTGGCAAGGACCTGCATGTTCATGCCGTTCCAGAAGGCTATCGGCGGCGTCTCCGGTTACTTCGTCGCGACGTTTACGCCGCAGGCGCTGCGGCTCATCGAGCGCAACCAGCGGGATCCTTCCTGGGCAATTCCCCGCCAGCTCAAGATCGCTGTGCCGGCAGATCCCAAACGGCCCCTGAGCGGCGATCGCTCCGTCGCGGTCGGACCGCTTTATGATCCGCAAGGCGACAAGATGCTGGGCGGTGTTATCAATACCTACTCCGCGCTCGCCTTCGCAGAGACGACTTTCGGCCTGCTGCGGTCCGAGAGGCGGCTCGGCTCGGTGGAGACGCTCAACCGACGCTCAACAGCCAATCGGGACGCCATCAACGACTGGGTGTCGCGCAGTGCGGTGCTTCGGCTCAGCGTCACCGATCCTGAACGACGCGGCGCCGCGGTAACGCTGTTGAAGGTGGTGGACCCAGCCCTGGAGAGCTCGGGTCTGCACGCCCGCATCATCGCGCGCTCCAAGCAACTGCTTGGCTATGAAGGGACAACCCACCCTGACGGAAATCACGAGCCGGGGCTGGACGTGGCCCGTTACGTCAACGCCTTCCCGGGCACGCCGGGCGACTATCGGGCCTGGATCGGCGGGGTTCGCGCCCCCGACGACGTCGTCGCGCTTCTGGACAATCTGCAATATGCCTATCTCAGGGCCAAGGTTGCGGTCATCGAGGAGGAACTCGCCAAGCTCGGAGAACACTTTCCTCAGTCACTGAGTAGGATCGAGAGCGACCGCAACGGCGATGCCAGTCGAGCCTATACCGTGCTTGTCGCTGATCCGATCGGATTGCGATTTGGACCAGAGGGCACGCCGGACCATAGCGAGGTGCTCGCGCACATCGAGGCAAGGGGGGGCGTGTTCCACCATGGGCCTCTCTGCCGTGAAGCGCTTGAGCCGGGCCGCGTCCATTTCTCCTATCAGCCGGACCTGAGCAGCGCCGCCGAGATCCTGCGGCAGACCGACAAAGGTCAGTGCGATGCTGTCATTGTGGCAGCTACGGCAATCCCGGAAGGAGCGGTCTTTTCAGAGGGAGGCGTGCGCATCGGTGCCGGCACCGGCAACATGCAGTCCAGGTCCTGGGGAGGGCCGAACGGCGGCGGCCCTGCTCCGTTGATGAACACGCCAAGCTTCAACAGCCGTGCTACGGCGCAGATGGCGCTCAAGGCGATGCTAAAGGTGGTTCCGGATCTCCCGGTCGATGAATTGCATCAAAGGGTGGTCGACGGGCATTTCGACACCGCGAGGAACCTCCGCGATTTCCCCACCGAAAAGATCGAAGGCAAGAAGATCGCCATCATTGGATATGGCAATATCGGCCGTGAGCTGGCCAAGCTTTGCAAGGCGCTGCGCATGCGCGTTTGTGTGCATTCCCGAGCAAATCATCGCGAATGGATTGAGGCCGAGGGCCTCAAATATGCAGCGACGCTTCAGGATGCCGCGCGTGGCGCCGACTTCATCAGCCCCCACACCGGGCTCGGCGCATTTGAGCAGGCTCGGGGATGCTTCGCAAATGTGGGACTGATCGACGGCGAGATACTCTCGCTTCTCAACGACGGTGCGGTGGTCATAAATTACGACCGCGGCGAGATCATCGATGCTTCGGCGCTGGCAGTCGCCCTTGAATGCGGAAAAGTCCGCCATGTCGCGGTCGACGCCGACATCTTCTTCGACGGCCAGACATCCTCCTTCGTCGGCCCGCTGGTCCCGTATCGTCAGCTTGCTCTCAAGTTTCCCGGCAGGCTCGAGCTTCTGCCGCACGCGGCCGCCGACACCGATCACCCCTCTCGTGTGGCCGGGGCGAAACATGCCGTCGACCAAATTATCGAGGCAATTCTCAACCGTCGGATCGTCAACCGCAAGGGCGAGCTCCCCGCAGGCTACGTGGACGGTGGATCCCGCACGGTCCCCGGCATCGGAAAGCCTTCGCGCGATCAACTTGCCGCGCTCATTGCCGACCGGCCCGCCCTGGAGGAAGGCAGGGCTCTGAGCGAGAGGCTTGCCGCGATCTTCGGTGCCTTGTCATCTGCCGGGACAGAAGCGCAGCAATCCCTTCTCACGCAATATGGCAATCAGCTGGCGGAAACCGGCGCGCGCCTTAATAGTCTTCTTGAGGAGAGGGGGCTCTGACGCAGGCGCGCCTCTCGCTTGGCGTCGCCCGTCGAGGGGACGACGAGGCGCTGCCGGACTTCGAATTCTTCCGCAGGCTGGCCGATGCGGCTGCTGCCGAGACGCTGCCGAGATTTCGCACGAGAGGGTCGGCGAATGCCAAGAACAAGATCGGCGTCATATATGAGCCTGTGAGCGAGGCGGCTCGCGCGGCCGAAAAAGCCATTCGGGGGATCATAGCCGCCGACTATCCAATGGATGCAATGCTGGGTGACCAATTCGGGCCGTCAGGATCAGGGCCGATCCAGTGGATCATCGATCCGATCAATGGTGCAAAAGCTTTCCTGTGTGGCATTCCGGTCTGGGGGACCCTGATAGGCCTCACGATAAATGGCCGCGCCACGATGGGCATGATGAGCCAGCCCGATACCGGGGAATGCTTCTGGTCTGATGGCACGAGATCGGTGTGTCGCTCTGCCCAGGGCGAGACGGTGTTGAAAACGAGTGGCGTCCAGCTTCTCTCGGAGTCGATTTGCCACACGAATTCTCCTGAACCCTTCGCACGCCGTCCGGGCAGGGGCTTTGCGCGGCTCGCGTCGTCGGTCAAATTCACGAGGTACGGCGGCGACTGTTACGCATTCGCCATGCTGGCGGCCGGCCAGATCGACCTCTGCGTGGAACTTTCCTTGCAAGCCTGCAACATCGCAGCGCTGATCCCGGTCATCGAGGCCGCCGGCGGTGTCGTCACCCGCTTCGACGGGGGCCGCGCGGAGCGAGGTGGAAACATCCTGGCATCGGCAAACGCCATCCTGCATGAGGCAGCGCTGCGGGTGCTCAATGACATCTGAACGACAGCCGCCAGATTTGGGGATGTGCGGCAAGGACAAAGTCCCAAGAAAAAGCGATGACAACGGTACCGAGGGACGATCCCGCCTGTGGGGCTGGTGCTGGGTGGCTGTCGCGACAGCGGCTTTGTATCTCCTTGTCTGGGTAACCCGGTAACCGGAACGGCTATCGGGCGATCAGCCGCACGCTCACAGGGCCATCAGCTGCTTCCACGTCGCGGCCGCAATGGCGATGCCGCGCTCGGCTGCCAACTTGCGGGCAGCGAGTCTACGTTCGCCCGGCAGGCGCGTCTGTCCGGCGCCAACCATCGCTGCGACCAGTTCCTCGATCCGCTGCGTGAACATCCTCGGTGAGTCATTTCCCCTAGTCGGATCGATCAGGATAATGGTTTCGCCCGTATGAGCCGATTCCGCGCCGGGATGGGCCGACCAGTCGACCTGATGGGAAAAGTTGCTACCGGTCAACGCTCCAGCAAGAATGTCGATCATCATGGCGATGGACGAGCCCTTGTGCCCGCCGAAGGGCAGCAGCGCTCCGCCCTCCAGTATCGCCTTTGGGCTGCGGGTCGGCAGCCCTGAGGCGTCGAGGCCAATCCCGTCCGGAAGGAGCTTGTTTTCGCGCGCCGCGACCGCCACCTCGCCATGAGCCATGGCTGCTGTCGCCTGGTCGAACAGCAGCACTTGGCCATCCAGGCGCGGCACGGCAAAGGCCATTGGATTTGTGCCATAGAGCCGCTTGCGGCCGCCATGAGGGACGACATAAGTGACGCTGTTGACCACGCCGAGCGCGACCAGTCCGGCTTCGGCGAATGGCTCGACATCAAGCCAAAGTGGCCCGTTATGGTGGGCATTGCCGATCGCTAGCACGCACGCGCCGGCCGATCGGGCCCTGTCGATAGCTCGCGGCATGGCCGACTCCAGCGCCGGTCTGGCATAGCCGTTGCCGGCGTCGACGTAGAGAAAGGCACTCCCCGCGTCGCGGATGTGCGGGACGGCGCGGTCATTGACAAAGCCGCTCCTGAGATTCTTCACATAACCGGTCATCCTGAACAGGCCGTGGCTTTGCGAGCCATCGCGTTCGGCGCTCGCACAGTTCGTAGCCAGCACGCGAGCGACGTCATCCGACGTTCCGTTGCGCAGCAGAATGGATTCGAGCGTAGCGACAAGATCGGGGAAGCTGCGGTAGATAGCGAGTTCGTCTGAGGGCGGGTCTGTCACGATGACCGCGAGTTGCCAGCAACCCGCCCCGCTGCCTGTGATTTCGGGGCTGCCAACGAGCACGTCAGGTGCCCATTGGCGGCCGAGTGCCTGGCACAGCCTGGGAGCGGGTCCATGCTCGGGCAGCCAACACGATGGCGCGAGCTATTCATTGACGTAACGGCGTGCGCAACCATGGCCAAGTGAAATCAAGACCTCGTGCTCAATCGTCCCGCAGGCCTTCGCGAGATCGTGGTCGCGAACATTGGGGCCAAGAATTTCAACCGGGCTCCCTGGCGCCAGCGCCCAGTCTGGAACGGCCGAGACATCCACAGTCAGAAGATCCATCGAGACGCGGCCGACAACCTGGGCTGCGAAACCTTGAACATAGACCGTGGCACGGCTTGAACCGCCTCGGGAGTAGCCGTTGGCATAGCCGATCGCGACAGTAGCGATCTTAGCCTGCTCGACCAGCCGATATGTCGAGCTGTAACCGACCGGCGAACCGCGCTTGATCGTCTTGACCTGGATGATCGGCGCCATGACGCTGGCCGGTTGCAACATTGGGTTTTTACGGCCCGTCAGCGGATTGATCCCGAATGTCGCCTTGCCGGGTCGCACCATGCCGAACAGATAGTTTTCTCCCAGATAGACGCCAGCCGAATTGGCCAGCGACAGCTTCGCGGCAGGCAGCCCACTGACTGCTTTCAGGAAAGCCTTGCGCTGGAATTCGCACCGCTCGAAATCGAGATCGTCGGCAGCCGAGAGGTGCGACATATAGAGGATGGGCGGAATTCGCGACAGGAGAGACAAGTTCTCGCGAAGCCATGCGGCATCGTCCGCAAGCAGCCCAAGCCGGTTCATGCCGGTGTCGAAATGGATGATCGAGTCGAGGGGGCGCCCAATCCTATGCGCTGCCTTGTGCCATTCCTCGATCTGGTTGCGGCTGTTGAGGACGGGAAGGAGGTTCGAAACGACAAATGCCTCCGTTTCCCCGGGCAGAAAACCGCCCAGCACACAGATCGTTGCCCCCTGGAGCACGGTTCGAAGCGCCACGCCGTCATTGGCAGTTGCCACAAAAAAGGTTTTGGCGCCCGCTTGCCGCAGCGCGATCGCACACGCGATCATGCCATGCCCATAGGCGTCGCCCTTCACGACAGCCGCGCAATCGACCCCTCCAGCGATGGCGCACAAGCGCCTGTAGTTCTCCCGCACAGCCTCAAGATCGACGACCATCTCGGCCTGGTTGACCAGGCCTTGAATTCCTTGCCCGGAGGGTGAGGAATGACTTCCATTCATGATCGGCGAGCCCGTTCCAGCATAGGAGTCTTGTAAACGTTTACATTCTTTAGCTCAATGGGATTATGATTTTTTGAACTGCTGAAATCCTCTCAGTCGCTCTAGGCCCTGCTACGGGCACGGCCGTTGCTATCGCCTTGAACCGACACCCCATTGGGTTCTGGCGCAGAGTTCGCCAGTCATTGTGGATGTCGCAGTCAGCCGGCCTAGATCTCGACGAAGCCCAACACGCTCAACCCTTCGCGCACCTCAGGCGCGCTCATGAAGAGTTCCCAGATCAGCCCGCTGCGGTGGTTCTCGATCATCGCTATGATCGGCCCCTGATTTATCGCCAGATAGGTTCGAGCGAACCAACTCAGGTTCTCGCTGAAGCTGTCGACAAATCCAAAACTTCCCCAGATGCGATGAAGCGGTTTTGTGAGGAAGCCTCTCAACGCCCGCATGGATTCCACCGGCGTGTAGGGAAGACTAGACAAGGCTGCGCTTGGGGTAATAACGCCCCTGTCATGGTCCGGCGCGTGCGCAACGTAGCCGTATGGGCCGTGGCCCGAGGTTAGTCCCCAGCAATCGGCGCCATAGCCGGAATGCCCGTGCGGGTTGCGAGCGCAATGTTCGTAGTTGATGCGCGTATGGGCCACATTCTGTTGCCAGTAATACGCATATCGGTCCCTCAGGCGCCGAGGGTCCAGCCCGCAGAATGAATACTGGGCCAAAAACAGGGGCCCTCCATAGTCCGGCCCAAGTGGAAGGACTGTGCCGTAGAAACTCTTCCCGTTGCACATCCGGCCGTCGCGGGCGAACCCCCTGTGATAGGCGCCGGCCCTGATCGGATGGGTGTCAGAGCCAGCTGCCAGCACATAAGGCAGCAGTCCTTCGTTCCATCCCGACACGGGGCAATTCATCGCCCATCCGCAGCCAGGACTCCAGTGCCAGTAGAGCGTTTGCTCGTCGCGGCAGTACCACTTCCATTCGATTGCTCGCCACAACCGGTCGATCCGCTCTCGCAAGCGCATCTCGGCAATAGATTTCCGGCAAAAGTACTGGCGCGCGCAAAAGAGGCCCTGGAACAACAGGGCAGTCTCCACGCAATCACCACCGTCGTCGTTGCGAGCGAAGCGGATGGTCTTCCCGCTCCGGCCATCGACGAAGTGCGGAAACATGCCGTGATATCGGCTGACCTTTTCCAGGAAAAGGGTTATGCGGCTCAGATGCTCGATCGCGTCATCGCGAGCGATCCAGCCGCGTTCGACGGCCACGATGATGGCCATTACCGCGAAACCCGTGCCGCCTATGGCGATGAGATCATTGTCGGCCCGGGGCGCAAGCCGCTGTCGGTCGCGCGCCATGCCGCTTGCCGGGTGCGCGCCATCCCAGAAGTACCTGAACGTCTGACGCTGGACAATTTCCAGCAGCGCTTCGTCTGCCAAGTCGCTGAGGTCTTTCATGCTTTGGATGCCGGGAACGGGCTGCGTCAGGGAAATGAGTCTGGATGATAGTCGTTTGCTGCGCAGGCCGCCCTGCCAAAGCTGGGGACCTCTGTCGCCGGTGCCAGTCGAGGGAAGGAGCTACCTGGAAAACGTGCCGGCGAAAGCGTCGAAAATCGGGATCGCCTTGCGCTACCGCGTCTTGTCGAGCAGGGCTGATAGGTAGTGTTCAGCCGCTGAAGACTGCGCCTGGGCAATCATGCCGCGTTCAGCACTTTGTTCGGCCAGCATGGACATAGCGGGTGGAAAGAGTTCTGCAAAGATGAGAAGAGCCAAGAAAGCGCAGGAAAATTTCAAGATCCGCGACAAGACAGCGGGCGTTTGATCCTGAGAGTTCATGGTGTCCCTTCGAAGATCTCTAACAAGCGGTCGACTCGCGAGCTCACATGTAGCGACCAACGCCCCAGAATAGTAAACGCTTACATGAACCTGTCAACGGCTCCTCAATGATGCGCCGTCGCGCCGCCAAGCCACGAAATCGCGAGATGCCGCCGACAAGTTCTAGCCGCGGAACTGGTTGCCGACGATGTGCCTGCCGAGCTCTGTGCCGCTGCAGGTGATGCCGCCAATGACCTGCCTCTTCTGCGCTGGTCGAAAACGCGGCTGACCGTTGCCAACGCGATTGCTCCAATCCGCACCATTGCGCACTTTTGTGGCGGCAACTGCGACGAGGGCGGCTTGGCCGACGCCCTCGATTGGCTTTTGCAGTCGGCTGACGCCCACGACCGAAACGGTTATCGCACACGGTAGGCGCCTCGATCAATCATTACTGGTCGCCATCCCACTTGATCTGCCCATTCGTTGGCGTCGAGGTCGCGCTGTCAACTTTGCAGCACTCGCCGCCTCGGAGGAGCCTGCCAAGTGGCGGTTGGCGTCTTCGGCCTAAAGACTTCGTCACCGCATCAGGGACCGCGCCGAAAAAGAAACGGAAACGAATGCCAGCGCGATGACGGCGAAGCTGGCGGCGAGCGAGAAGATTTGAGCGATCAGCCCCAGCAATCCCGGCCCCAGCAGCAGTCCAGCATATCCCATCGTCGTCACGGTTGACATGGCACGAGCAACAGACGGGCCGCCCACACGGCCGGCGGCTGCAAAAAGAGTGGGGCACTATATTAGCAAGGCCCAGACCACATATAGTGAGCGCCGCGAGAACGACGGCAAGATTGCCGCCCATCAGGATCATTGCGACCACCGAGCCTGCGCAAACCGCTGCGCAGTATCGCAACATTCGCATCTGGCCGATTCTGTTGACGATGGCGTCACCAAACAACCGTCCCAAAGCCATCATCGTCGCGAATGCAGCAAAGCCGTAGGCTCCCGTGCTTTCTGCCCCACCGCTGCGCGTCACGATGTAGATCGCGCTCCAGTCCATCATTCCGCCCTCGGCCAGCATTCCTAGAAATGCCAGGCCGCCGAGCAGGAAGAGATGGGTTCTGAAGGTGCTATGGAATTGAGCATCCCCCGTCTCGGCTGCGGCGGGAGGGCTGTGGATCCAGCTCGACCTATTCCATCCAGACCAGGCGACGAGCGCAACCAGCGCAACACAAATTCCCGTCACCCCGAGGCAAAGGTTCAGAGCGCCGCCGCGCGACAGTATTTTGCCCACGACAAAAGCGCCGGCCAAGCTTCCGAAACTGAACGCGGCATGGAATGAGGACATCACCTGACGACGCATGAGACGCTCCAATGCCGAGGCGTCAGTGTTCATCGACACGTCGAGCGTTCCAAACCCGGCGCCGCCAAAGAAGACAATCAGCGCCAGCGAACGGGCTCCCCCGGCATAAGGCAGAGCCAACAGCGCGGCGCCGAATGTGACCGAACCCGATAGGCTGAGCACATTGCTTGGGACAATTGCCACCAAGCGGCCGACATTGGTCATCATCGCGATCGCGCCGAGAGCGAAGCAAATCAAGACCAGTCCAAGCTGCCCTTTGTCCAGGTTCATCTGAACGCTGAGAACTGGAAGGGAGGACGCCCACGCCCCAATGCCGACGCCGCCACCCAAAAAGAAGAGGCTGCAAAACAAACGGCTGTTTTGGATCGCTAACGGGGGCGTCGAGCTTTCCTTCACTGTCGTCGACCTCCGCCTGGTCATCGTCGTCTTCGTCCAGGCCACTGGCCATGCCCGCAAGGAAGCGATTTCCCATTCTTGGAGACCTCACCAATGAGGTGCATCATTTCGCTCAAATGTCACAGTTATTGGCCGGCGCGGATACTGTGCAATTTCGCAATTCGCCGATAACCGACGCAGACCGACGCGGAATGCATGGCTTGCCGATGCCGATCGCGGGCCACTCATTGTCGTCCCGGCGGCTCCGCGAGGATGGAATGGCCGAATCCGGCCCTGGCCATCCCTTGGACACAACTCAACGGCTTTGAAGCTTCGCAATACCAGCCGTTGGCAACGGAATGCAGCTTGTGATTGGAGCCAAG
Organism: Mesorhizobium sp. M1A.F.Ca.ET.072.01.1.1; assembly: GCF_004023325.1. Classification (NCBI taxonomy): domain Bacteria; kingdom Pseudomonadati; phylum Pseudomonadota; class Alphaproteobacteria; order Hyphomicrobiales; family Phyllobacteriaceae; genus Mesorhizobium; species Mesorhizobium sp. M1A.F.Ca.ET.072.01.1.1. The sequence goes on from NZ_RZSF01000009.1 coordinate 40,592, forward strand.
TTCGGTGCAATAGTGCCAAATAGGGACCTACTGGCCGACGGGCATCGGACAAATCTTCAGGGCGGGTTGGAGGGAGATCGGGCCATCCTACTCTCCGTGTTTGATGAAATCCGCTGTTCTTTCGCCGATCATGATGCAAACAGCGTTGGGGTTGCCCGAAATGAGGGTTGGCATGACCGATGCGTCCGCCACGCGAAGACCCTCGAGACCGTGAACGCGGAGCCTGGGGTCGACGACCGCCATATCGTCATGGCCTATGCGGCAGGTGCCGGCGGGATGAAGCGCTGCATGCGCGGTCTCTTGGCAGAACCTTCTTACTTGGATCGGCGTCGCTGTTGCGGCGGAAGGGACCTGCCTCGATGCTATGTAGCGCCCGATGGCCGGCTGTTCCATGATGTCGAACACCCCCATCGTTCCTTCAACCACCGCATCGAGATCATAGGGATCGGAAAAATACCGCGGCGCCACGCGTGGGTTGGCGTAAGGATCGGCACTTTTCAGTGTCACTTCCCCTCGAGACCGAGGCCGGATCTGTCCTAGGTTTATCGTGCAGCCGTTTCCGCCCGGGACGGCGTCGACCCCTTCCTCAATGCCCGCACCCACGACCATGAAATATTGCACATCAGGGATGGCTTCGCTTGTGTTGCCCCACCAGAACGCCCCTCCTTCGATCAGGTTCGAAGAAGCCGGGCCATCCCTGAACAGTAGATAGTTCAGGCCAGCCGCGGCTTTCCAGTGCGGCTTCTTGTATTTGTCGTAGCTGTGGGGCCCGTTCAACTGATAGACGAGCGATATCTCGATATGGTCCTGCAGGTTCTGTCCGACCCCGGGCAGATCGGCAACGACAGGAATGCCATGTCCGCGCAAAGCGTCGGCCGGACCGATCCCTGATAACATCAGCAATTTCGGCGAGGCAATCGCACCTGCCGACAAGATTACTTCGCGACTGGCCATGAGGGCCCATTTGCGGCCCTTCGCTACATACTCGACCCCGACGGCCCGCCCCTTTTCGACAATTATCCGCGTGACCGTGGAACCCGTTCGAACCTGGAGATTAGGTCGGTGGCGGGCGGGTTTGATGAAGGCCGTTGCGGCGCTGCTGCGCCGCCTGTTTTTGGCGGTGATCTGGTAAAGACCGCAGCCGGCCTGATCGCCGGAATTGAAATCAGGATTATAGGGCAGCCCAGCCTGCTGGCACGCCTGCAGCCAGGCGCGTGTGAGGGGGTGGATATGGTCGATGTCGGAAACGCCTAGCGGTCCCCCTACGGCGTGGGCCTGGTTGCAGAACCGGTTGTTGTCTTCCGACCGCCGAAAGTAGGGCAACACATCATCATAATTCCAGCCATCCGCGCCGAGCGCTTCCCACCGCGCATAGTCGGATGGCGCGCCGCGGATATAGATCATCGCGTTGACGGAACTGCCGCCGCCCAGCACCCGGGCCTGGACCATCGTCGGCTGCTCGACACGGGATTGGGCTGCGGTTGGTTCCCAGGGAATCCTTTTCAATAGGGGCCCTTGTGCGGTCTTATAGTAGGCACCCGGGATATGGATGTAGGGATTGAAGTCGCGTGGGCCTTCCTCCAGCAGGAAGACCGAGGCATCAGGATCTTCCGAAAGCCGCGCGGCAACCACGCATCCAGTCGAGCCGCCGCCAACGACTATGTAGTCACAGTTGGTCTGCACAATTTCATCCCGCGGTCGGATGCCCAAGAGGGCCGAGCCATACTTTGTCATGGGGTCGAGATCCTCTGATCGAGCTCCAGCCTGAGGTCGGGTTTCATGCCGGATTTTGGCGCGGCAGATCTCCTGTTCGATCATCGATACGACGCAATGTCGAAGCTGCCTCTGCCAATCTCGCCCAGTAGGCAAACATCGAGAGCTCATGACAAGTTCGCAACGCATGGAACATGGAAGCAATGTGACGCGCCGAGCGAGAAAGTTCGCTGTGGTGAGGTCACTCTTTGCCTGGCATCGCTGGCGCCCTGAGAGCCAGTCTTTCGAAGACACCCGATTGCCGGCTTACCCACCGGGACCGGCGCACTTCGCAATATGGCGCAGAATTGACGTCAAGTTACGACAAGAATCGTCCAGACGCGCACTTCTTTTGGCGTCCGCATTGTGGTGTGGTCGGGCTCAGGTTACCCTGATGATGGACGACAAAACCGTGCCGAACCAGACGAGAGACCTTTCGTTTGCCGACGACTTCATCTTCGCCAAGCTCGTCGAAGATGTCCACGACTATCCCGTTGAAGACGCTGTCGTTGTGAATGTCAGCCCCAGCGCGATGATCACCGGAGATGAGCATCCGGCGATCGTGCCTGCCTGGAAATCGACATGGCTGAAGGGCGGGCAAATCAAATCCGCGGAACGGGCGGCGCTTCTGAAGGTGCGAAAAGCCACCAATCTCGGCGGCTGCATGTTTCGTGGCTGGGACTGGCTTGGCAATCGAATCAAGAGCTTCCCACGCGACACGCCGCTGTTCATTTCCCCGCAGGATGAGATCGGCACGGTCAGCACCGATCCTTTGGTATTCACCAACGAGCGCGCAGCACCCGGCTCCCCGCAGACGTTCACGCTCAAGCTGAACCTTTGGTGGTCGCCGGGAGACACTGACTGCTTCATTCACAATGAGCATCGCTTCCTTGAAACACACACGCAAATCCACGGCTCCGGCCGGATGCAGAAATTTCGAATTCGTGACGAAACGACAATTTATGAAGACGTTGTGATGCCCGTCGGTTATTCGCATGACCCGTTTTGCAGGGTTACCGGCAAGAATGAGTGGACCTACCCATGGCACCGCTACTACGCGGATACCGATTCGGTGTGGCTCGCCATAGAACTCCACCCCTGAATTCGGCGATCCTTGGCGCGCTTCGCGGGCGGTATCAAGCATTGGCGCCGAGGTCCGTTCTCAGCGCAGTTTAAGCCGGTCAAAACCGGCCGGCTCTCGGAGGAATTTGTTGAAGTGAAGGAAACAACATGAAGCTCGACAGCATGCGCGTTGAGGGGGCTGACAACGGCTCCGCGGCAATCGAGAACGCCTTGGTGCTGCTGCGGGCCAACGCGAACACGGACTGGTTCTTCGCCCCGAGCGGCAAAAGCCGGGCCGCGAATGTCACGCGATTGGTGCGCGAGATCGACGAGCAGCATTTTGCGCTGTCTGCCAGGGTCTCCGTCGACTTCGCCTCCGCTTACGACGCCGGCGCGATCTTCATCGAGTGCGACGACAACAATTGGGCAAAGATCGCCTTCGAATTTTCTGCCGCGCGTAAGCCGACCATCGTGAGCGTGGTGACGCGCGGCACATCCGACGACTCGGACGGTCCTCGTCATTCGGGCGCCCACGTGTGGCTGCGTGCTTATTGCGATGGCGAGACGATCGCGTTCCATTTTTCGGAAGACGGCAAATACTGGAATTTCCTGCGCTGGTTCACTCTGCCCGGCGTCGAAAGGCGGCCGGTGCGCATAGGGTTGGGCGTTCAATCGCCGACGGGCGAGGGGACGACGGCTGTTTTCTCTGACGTCCAGCTTTCTGTGGCCAAGATCAGCGATCTGCGCAACGGACAATAGCTGACCGCAATTGGCCGTTGACGACAGCGGCTCAGCCCGCTTGATCCCTCATCATCGCGATTTCGATTGGCGCAACGGCGACCGACTTCATGGCCTACGCGTTCCCTGCCAAGGCGCCAGTGATGCGACGTGGCAGGACACCGGAAATCACGATCCGAGTGACGGATGTTACGCATCGCGTTTGGAGATGGTCCGTTCCAGTTCCCAAGAACAGCGATCTTTACGGATCGACTGAGGTGTTGGCCCGCATCGAGTACAAGCGCGGTCGCCACCCCAAGATGCAAGGTCTTGGCGCCTTGGCCGCGCACCTGCTTGATGCCAACTCGCGCCACGAGTTGCGGGCTTCGCCACAACGATCGGCATCCGGCCGCGCTTGTCGCCGAGACGGCTTTTGACCCTACACAACGAGATGCGTTCTGACAGGCGAACGGGTCCGGCCGACCGAAACCAGGAGCGAGTGGCCGATCCTGTGCATTCGGAGCCACCGCCGCGAAACGCTCTTGACAACCTCGGCACTTCGCGGGATGTTCATTCAGTAATAGTTACTTTCACTGAGTGAAATAAGGATTGGCAATGGCGACTGTGCTTCAAAAGGACGAGATCAAGGGGATTATTCCGCCGCTCGTCTCGACCTTTGGACCTGATGGTGATCTCGACCTGGAGCTCTTCAAGGGTGAGCTTCGGTTCATGGAAAGCGCCGGCATTCGCCTTGCCGTGGTCGGCGGAAGCACAGGTTCGGGGGATGAGCTTTCCGCAGAAGAACTCGAGCTCTTGGTGGAAACAGCCACGGCCAACAGCAAGCTGCGCGTAATCGCAGGGATAATCACAACCACAACCCGCGACGCCATCAAGCGTGGTCTGCTAGCCAAGCAGGCCGGCGCCTGTGCGCTGATGCTTGGGCCGCCAATCTATAATACCCCATCGGGGGAGGGGCTGGAGAAGTTCATCCAGGATGTTGGGGCGGCGACCTCTCTACCCATCATCTACTATAACCACTTCTTCAACCCCCCTGCCGTCATGCAGCGCGTAGCCCAGCTGCCCGAAGTCATCTGCGTGAAGGAAGTGGCGCTGGAGCCGGTGACGGAACTCGTCCAGACCGTCGGCGATCGGGTCGCCATTGCCGCTGGCGCGGACAGCGTGAACATTGCGAGCTTTCTGTTTGGGGCGCAGGCCTCGATTTCCGGCATCAACACCGTCATCCCGAAACAGTACGGGGAGATCTTCGCCGCCCACGCGGCGGGCGACTACGTCCTTGGCCGGAAGCTGACGGACAAGATCGCGCCGCTCGCACGGGAGATGACCAAGAGCGTGAATTTCCCCGCCCGCATCAAGTTTGCCATCAACGCTCAAGGCCGCAGGGTTGGTGAACCGCGCAAGCCCAATGGCAACCTGGCCAAGGAGGATCAGGAAAAGATCCTGAAGGCCCTCAAGCTTGCAGGACTGCTTGCCTAAGCCGTGGCCAGCGCGGGCGCTCCGTCCATTGGTTGAATGAATAAGCCGAAGAAAACCATCTAAACAGGAGGGAATGTGGAATGAGCAAGGACATAAATCGCCCAAAGGCACGTTCGACGCTTATCAGGCGGCGCGATGTGCTGAAGACAGGCTTGATGTTGGGCACCGGTATAATGCTTGCCGGGGCGGGCCTTCGCCCGGCCCTGGCCGATGAACCGAAGCGGGGAGGGACGCTCCGCGTCGGTCTAGGCGCAGCCGGGGCGAAATCGTCGCTCAACCCCTTCATCTCGACAGGCGATATGGATTTCGCGGTCGCCCAGTCGATCTTCGACCGGCTCACCGACTTCGATAAGGATGGCAATCTCTACAACAAGCTGGCGGATGACTTCACTCACAACGCCGAGGGCAACGTCTGGAAAATCAAGCTCAAGAAAGGTGTGGTCTGGCATGACGGCGCGCCTTTCACGGCCAAGGACGTCGTCTACACCATCCAGTACATCCTCAATTCCGACAACAAGGCCGATGCCTACCCCAACCTGGCGCCGCTCATGGAGCCGAAAGGGGTACGCGCGCTCGACGCCAATACGGTCGAAGTCGAATTGAAGCAGCCCTATGCGCTGCTGCCGCAAGTGCTGGGCAGCAAGGTCATGTTCCTCATGAAGGACGGCACGACCGACTTCGACAAGCCGATCGGGACCGGGCCCTTCAAGTTTGTGTCATGGTCCCGCGGTCAGCGGGTGACGCTGGCACGCAGCGATAACTATCGCACGCCCGGCCAGCCATATGTCGATGGCGTCGAATTCATCGCGATCAACGACCCGACCGCGCGCATGAATGCGCTGGTGGCCAACCAAGTCGATGCCGTGGCTCAGCTCGATGGAAGTCTTGCGCGCCTGATTGAAGCAAATCCCGCACTCACCCTGCTGCGCTCGAAGAGCGGTGCCACGACCGACCAATTCATGATGACGAACCTGAAGCCCTTTACGGACGTGCGCGTCCGCCAGGCGTTCCGGCTCATGATCGACCGCCAGCAACTGCTCGACAACGCCTTATCGGGATATGGCAGGATTGGCAACGACCTGCATTGCATCACGGATCCAGACTACGCCTCCGAATTGCCGCAACGCGCTTACGACCCGGATCAGGCGAAATCGCTGCTCAAGCAGGCGGGCTTTGACAATAGCCAAGCGATCACCCTCTACACCTCGGATGCCGCTCCAGGCATGCAGGCGTCGGCTACGCTCATCGCCAACCAGGGCAAGAAGATCGGCGTCAATATCGAACTTCTGGTCGTGCCGCCCGACAGCTACTATTCCGGTCCGAACTTCAAAAAGACGCAGATGGGCAGTTCGGATTGGGGACAGCACACTCTCGAATCCCAGTTCGGCCAAGGCTATGCCCGGGGTGCCTACTGGAACGAACCGGATTGGACCAGTGACGAGTTCGACAAGTGGGTAAGCAAGGCAAGAACCACGTTCGATGGCCCCAAGCGCCGCGAATATTATGTGGAGGCTCAGAAGGTCCTGTGGAACGAGGGAGCTTACATCATCTGGGGCTTCCGTGATCTTCTCGACGCCGCCAGCGCCAAAGTCAAGAATATCGTTCCCTCCACCCAGAGAAATCTCGGCTATTATCAGTTCGAAAGCGTCTATCTCGGGTAAACTGCAGCCGCCGTGGCCAGCCAAGCCGCGGCGGCTCCCTTTCTCTGAAGGTGAGACCCCTTGAATAAACCCTTGCTGCAGCTTCTGTTGACAAGAATAGTCCTGGCTGTCGTCACTCTTTTTGCCGTCTCCATTGTCGTCTTTGCCGCGACCCAATATCTGCCGGGAGATCCGGCCCGGGCAGCGCTCGGTGCCAAGGCGGACCCTTCGGCGGTGGAGGCGCTCAGGCGCGAGTTTGGCATGGATCGGCCGGCCGTCGTGCAATATGCCAGCTGGATCGGGGGCGCGCTCACCGGCGACTTCGGCCGGTCAATTCCGTCCGGCCGGCCAGTCTGGGAGACGATTGGGCCGAGGGCCGTCAACACCCTGATACTGACGGTCACATCGCTGCTCCTGCTGATACCGCTCTCCTTCGTGCTCGGCGTTGCCGCGGCGATCTACAAAGACAGATTGGCCGACCACCTGATATCAGTTCCGACAATCGTGACCGTTGCCCTGCCTGAGTTCGTAATCGGCACGGTATTGATTGTGCTTTTCGCGGTTTATCTTCGTTGGTTGCCGCCGGTTTCGCTGATCAACGACAGCCTTCCGCTTTCATCTCAATCGACCCTTTTCATTTTGCCGGTCCTGACCCTGCTCGGCACAACGCTGGCCCAGGTCGTACGCATGGTGCGGGCGGTGGCACTCGAAGTGTTGAACGCCGAATACATCTATATGGTACGGCTGAGGGGCATAAGCCCCGCGCGGGTGCTATTACGTCATGTTCTTCCCAACACCATCACACCCAGCATCCAGACGATCGCGTTGAATGCGGCCTGGTTGGCCGGCGGAGTGGTGGTCACCGAGTCCGTCTTTCAACTGCCGGGCATCGGCAGCGCGCTCTCGGAAGCGGTTATCAACCGAGACATGCCGACAGTGCTGGCCATCACGCTGATCATCACGGCGACCTATGTGCTTATCAACCTGGTGTCCGAAGCGCTGATCCTTCTTCTTAATCCAAGGCTGCGCGTGGCGCGCGGCACGACCTAGCCGGAGAGATTGACCGTATGCGCCGCTCCGTCCTGCGCCTGACCCTGGCGAGCCCAGCAGCTCGCATCGCTCTGGTCCTGGTCATCATCATCGTTGCCCTCGCCTCGTTCGGACCATTGTTCAGTCCGTACGCCTTCGATGAAATCGTCGGGGCTCCCTTCGCGCCCATAACCCACGCGCATTGGCTCGGAACCGACTTCCTGGGGCGCGACACTTTCAGTCGCTTTCTCTATGGCGGGAGGACTGTGCTCGTCGTCGCGCTTTGCGCGACCGTGGCGGCCTATGTAGTCGCGGTGCCGCTTGGCATCTACTCGGGCCTGCGGCGAGGCCCGCTGGATATTTTTCTGATTGCCATTTCCGACGTGATCTACGCGCTCCCGCCGGCCATCTTTCTTCTCGTCCTTCTCGCCTCGACCGGGCCAAGCCTGCCCACAGTCATCATAGGGATTGTGATCCTGCATTCACCCCGCATCTTCCGTATCGTGCGACTGATCACGATGGACATATCAAAGAACGAGTACGTCGAAGCTGCCTTCGCGCGCGGGGAAAGCTGGGCCGCAATCTGCTTCCTTGACATCCTGCCCAACGTGCTGACACCGGTCCTGGCCGACTTCGGGGTCCGACTTTGCGGGTCGATCATCCTCTACGCTTCGCTAAGCTACCTGGGCCTGGGCCTGCCACCGCCGGCGGCCGACTGGGGTCTGATAATCAGCGAAAACCGGATTGGCATCACGATCTCGCCATGGATCGCAATCGCGCCAGCTCTGGCAATTGCTGCCTTCTCCGTTGCCGTCAACGTACTTGCCGACAGCTTTGCGCGCTCGGTCGGTCGGTCGAAAGAGATTTGAAATGACCGAAGCAATCCCGCTCGTTGTGCAATCGCTTTTCATGCATGACCTCAACGGCCGCGAAATCGTCAGCGACGTCTCCCTTCATGTGAAGCGGGGTGAAGTCCTGGCCATCATCGGTGAATCGGGATCTGGAAAGACGTCAGTCGCCTTGAGTTTGCTAGGCTTTGCGCGGCCGGGAATGCGCATTTCCTCCGGCAACATTTTGATTGGCGGCACCGACATCCTCTCACTCTCGGGCCGGAGGAAACGTGCCTTCCAGGGCGGCAAAGTATCGCTGGTTCCACAGAATCCGACCACGAGCTTCAGCCCCCGCATGTCAGTCGGCAAGCAAATGGCCGAGCTTCTTGCGGCGCACGGCCATTCGGGCACCGGCATGAAGCAACTGATGCGTGACGCGTTGCGGAGCGTCGATCTCCCAGACGATGAAAAGTTTTTGAGACGCTATCCCTTCGAGCTCAGCGGCGGTCAACTGCAACGCATCGCAATTGCCATGGCCTTCGTCACGGCTCCGCAGGTCATCGTGATGGATGAGCCCACCACGGGCCTGGACGTATCCACCCAGCAAACGATCCTTGAGTTGATAGCGAGGCTGGTCAAGTCCAGCAGCGCCAGCGTGGTCTACGTCACCCATGACCTTGCGGTCGTGAACGTCGTGGCCGACAGGGTGGCCGTCATGCTTTCTGGAAGGATCGTCGAGCAGGGGAGCCGCAGGCAGGTCTTCGCAGCACCGAGCGACGACTATACGCGCATGCTGCTCGACGCTATTCCACGACTGGTAACCGATGGTCCTGCGGGGGCGTCCGAGGCCGACGGTGCCAAAATCCAGAGCGTCCTCGAGGTGAAGAACCTGCGCGCGGCTCATGGCCACGTCGAGGTCGTGCACGGCGTTTCATTCTCGGTCGGCAAAGGCGAGTGCGTCGGCCTTGTCGGCGGCAGCGGCAGCGGCAAAACCACTACGGGCCGATGCGTGACCGGTTTGCACAGCAACGCTTCGGGCGGCTTGTTGTTCGAGGGGCATTTGATGCCGTTCGCCGTCTCAAGTCGCTCCAAGGCAGATTTGAGCGCCATGCAGATCGTCTTCCAAAATCCTGACCGCTCGCTCAACCCAAAGGAATCGATCGCGCAAAGCATCGCCCGCGCCGTTCGCCTGACGGGGCTGGCTGACAAAGCAAGGGTCGGTGCCGAAGTGCGGTCGCTTCTTGACCGGGTTCGATTACCGCAACGGGTTGGCAATCTTTACCCGGGCGATCTATCGGGAGGTGAGCGTCAACGCGTGGCCGTGGCCCGCGCGCTCGCGGTCAAACCTAAGCTTCTGGTGTGCGACGAAATCACTTCGGCTCTCGACGTGTCTGTGCAGGCGGCCGTGGTCGAGCTTCTGCTCGATCTGAAGAAGGACGGCCTTGCGATGCTTTTCATAACCCACAACTTGCCGCTGGTCTCCGAAATTGCACAATCCATCATAATCATGAAGGATGGGAGCATCGTTGAGGCGGGACGAACGAATGACGTCCTGCGTTCGCCAAAGCACTCTTACACAAGAATGTTGTTGGACGCCGCGCCGCGACTTAATTGACGACCGGCTCGACTTGGAGCACCAAGGGGCGATTGCTACGGGATTCGCTGGAACGATCTTGCCAAACGACCTGTTCACCGACGAGGAAAAAAGTGCCCGCTTCGACGCTGTCGATCGGGCGGTTGCAGTCTTGCGCGTTCTTGAGCGCTCTGATCAGCCCATGTCGCTGTCGATGATCGCGCGCGAGGTCGGGCTGGGACAGCCAACCACGTCACGTTATGTGGCCAGTCTCGTCGGGCATGGGCTGATCGAAAAGGTGAATGGAAATCGCTATGTGCTGGGCATTGGGCTTTATATTCTTGGGCAGAAATCACTGCATCGCAGAGATGTTCGAACGGTAGCCCATCCCTATCTGGAAACCTTGCATGAACAGTTCAACGAGACGGTCAGCTTCGCCCTTTGGCTGCGTCACGAGGTCATTGTCGTGGACTGTATCGAGGCCATGCAGACGTTGCGTCAGGGAGCGTCCGTGGGCGTAGTCAATCCATGGCACGCCACTTCTCTCGGAAAGTCCATTCTCGCCTGGCTTGATCCGCATGAAGTGGACGTGCTGCTGAAGCAGCCGGGGCTGCCCCGCTACACGCATAACACCCTCACCACCGTGGACCAATTGCGTGCCGAATTCCCACTTATCCGGGAGCGGGGCTATGCGATCGACAACGAGGAGTCCGCCATAGGAGGTCGCTGCATCGGCGCGCCTGTTTTCGATCAATCGGGACGCCCGCTCGGCGCCATCAGCATCAGTGGGCCAATCGCGCGTGTTACCGACGAGGATGTCCCCTCGACTGGAGGGCGAATTGCAGAGATCGCAGGGCAGATCTCCCGTGCAATGGGGTATTCGGGGAAGCCATCCCGTGACACCAGGCGCGTCTAGGCCGCTCTTGCTCCTCGCTTTCTGGTGCGGGTCACTGGCCCGCAGCATCCTGTGCAGATTGAAGGCCCCTCGTTGGCTGCCCTCCTTGAACTGTGGCGGTGCGGCGCTTCGAGGCGGCCTTAGCCAAAGCCTCCGCGGCGCGCAGGGCGGCGACATTATCTGACCCCCGTGCCAGCCAGGTCAGCCTGCGCTCCCCGGCGCTGACAAAGTCCTCGACTGCAGCAACATGCGAGTCCCCGTCGCGAACCGGCACGAGCTCGTTCTTGGCTGCGTGCCGACGCATGAGCGTACCCGAAGCCTTGCCATTCAGCGTACCGTGGGCGATCAGCGTGCCGCGATCTCCAGCCACCACAACCGTGCTTTCCAGGTCGGCGATCGCAAAACTTTCGAATGCATGAAACAGACTGCCATCGTCGAGTTGGAAGGAATAGGAAATCTGGTTGGGTCTGCCATCGGCAACAGTGCAAATGGCCGAGACTTCGCGCGGTTCTCCACCCGTCAGGAACCTGGCAAGGTCGATGTCGTCGACGGACATGTCGAGATAGATGTCGCCCTCGTTGTCGAGATCGTCCTTTCTGCGCTTGGCTGCGGGCTTGTACGGTCCTTCGCGGGTAAGAAGGATCGATTGCACCTTCCCGATGTCACCATCCAGGATCAGTCTGCGCATCGTCTGGTGGATGGCCGACGCACGGAATGGTTGATGTACCGCAAGCACAATCCCGGCGCTGTCGCACAGACGCACAAGCTCAGCGGCCACTTTGCTGTTTTCGGAGATCGGTCCGTCACAAAGGACGTTCTTGCGAGCTTTGGCCGCGGCGGTGATGTAATGGGCCCGCCGCCTCAGACGTGCACTGACATAGGTGAACTCGACCCTAGGATCGCCGAGGGCATCCGACAGGTTGGTCGTCCATTGCGGAATGTCGAGATCCTGAGCGAAATGAGCTGCATCCATCTTTCGGCGGCTGACCACCCACAACGGAGTATGCCCCTGCGCTCTGATGCCCGCGACCATCTGCTCCGTGGCAATGGTGCCGGTCCCCATAACTGACCACCCAGTCTTGCCGTGAATTGCCATGCCGGGCGCTCCTGATCTGGCCCCAAGTATGGGCGCATTCGCCTCTGGCAGCCAACTTCGCATCTCGTTGAAGTCTGCATTAAACTGACGTACAGATAGCGTCTGTTCGCGTCATAGGGGAGGCGATCGAGGTGAACCACATCGCGGGGGATACCGCCGCGCTCGCGGCAAATTTGAGGACCTTGTGCGATCGCCACGGGTCTGTCGCCGCTGTTTGTCGCAAATTAAACGTCAATCGGCAACAATTTAACAAATATCTTTCTGGCGCCCATGTGCCGTCCAGCGCCAACCTGCGTACGATCGCTAACTTCTTCGGATTGAGCGTTCCGATCCTCTTCTCCGACCCCGAGGAGTTCAGGACGCTGATTGACGGCAACTTTTTTCATGCGATGTCAACTGCGCGCCATCTGCCGGAGTTTGTCAACTTCCTCTCGAATATTGTCTTCGACGGTAGTGTGCAGGATTCGGAGATCCTGGGTGTCTATGACCGATATCAGTTTTCATCGATCTATAAAGGTTTCATTCTAAAATCGGCATTCTGCCTCTATCGAAATAATAATTTTCTCCAGCATTACTATATCGAGCGGTTCCCGAGCTTCGACCGGCCGGGAAGAACGGAATACGTCTTCAAGTACTACGGGTTCAGCTTCCCAGTTGCGGACCGGCTGTTTACGGCCGATTTCGAAGGCATCCAGAGCAATGAGCTCACCTTCGGTGTCTATGCCCAGGTCAAGCGAAATGCGAAGCGTTTCATGTTCGGCATCGCCAGTGGCATTGCCGCCAATGCCTTCCGACAGCCCTATTCGACGAAGGTCGCCTTGCACTACAAGGGGCCGGGCCTGCTCCAACGCAGTCACCTCAAGGAACTTACCGTGATTGACAGGAGCGACCCAGGCATCCCGAGGGAAGTGCTGCAATATCTGGGCGACGGTTCGGACATGATCCAGATGTGAAATGCGAACCGACTAAGAGCATTACTCGTCGGCCCTATATTCGGCTTTGACGAACCCGACTTTCACGCTACCCGTTCAATCGCTTGAATGTCTTGCAGTTTAGGTGTTCAGGACGAGTTCATTCAGTGCCAACCGATGCAGCGACGGCGTCGCGGCGGCAAGGACGGGGCCTCCTTCCTCAGCTCGGCCGCCGTCGAGACGAGTGATCACACCACCTGCCTTCTCAATGATCGGGATCAGCGCGACGATGTCGTAGGGCTGCAGGGAAGGTTCAACCGCCAGATCGATCCGGCCCGCCGCTAGCATGGCGAAGGCATAACATTCCCCACCGGATCAGGATCATCGAGGCGCCCGTCGTGCCGATGACCGAGGCAAGGATTGCGCCGATCAGCAGCAGGCCGGAATTGACCAGCGGCGTGCCGTGGATGTTGCCGGCGACCAGGATGCCGCCGGA